>JAYVJD010000306.1:0-36769 GCA_043769625.1 Pseudomonadota bacterium
CCAGCAACCTACGAAACCGTGACTGAACAAGTAATGGTCAAGGCTGGATCGAAGCGTCTGGAAAGCTCACCAGTTGCATACGAAGCCGGTTCAGAACAAGTTCAGACTCGCGCGCCATCCAAGCGTCTGGAAGTCATTCCTGCAACTTATGAAACCGTGACCGAACAAGTATTGGTTAAGCCAGCAACGAAACAGTTGCAAGTTATTCCGGCAACCTACGAAACGGTCACCGAACAAGTTCAAGTTCGCGCGCCGTCCAAGCGTCTGGATGCAACGCCAGCCGTTTACGAAACCGTCACCGAACAAGTATTGGTGAAGCCTGCTTCCAAGCGTATTGAAATCATTCCAGCAACGTACGAAACGCAAGCTGAACAAGTTCAAGTAAGATCTGCGTCGAAGCGCATGGAAGTTATTCCTGGCACATTCGAGACCGTGACCGAACAAGTATTGGTTAAGCCGGCATCGAAGCGTATGGAATTGATTCCTGCGACTTACGAAACGCAAACCGAACAAGTTCAAGTGCGCGCGCCGTCGAAGCGTTTGGAAGTGATTCCAGCAACCTTCGAAACCGTGACCGAACAAGTATTGGTCAAGCCCGCCACCAAGCGTCTGGAATTGATCCCGGCAACGTTTGAAACCGTCACCGAACAAGTGCAAGTTAAGTCCGCATCGAAGCGTCTGGAAGTCATCCCAGCCACGTTCGAAACCGTGACTGAACAAGTGTTGACCAAGCCTGCTTCCAAGCGCGTGGAATTGATTCCTGCGACTTACGAAACAGCCGCTACACAAATTCAAACCCGCTCACCGTCGAAGCGTCTAGAAGTGATTCCTGGCACATTCGAGACCGTGACCGAACAAGTATTGGTCAAGCCAGCCTCCAAGCGTTTGGAGATGGTTCCGGCTGTTTATGAAACCGTCACCGAACAAGTACAAGTTAAAGCACCATCGAAGCGCGTTGAAGTGATTCCGGCAACGTACGAAACCGTGACCGAACAAGTCATGGTCAAGCCTGCTTCAAAATCAGTCGAAGTCATGGCCGCTACTATGGTTCCAGGCTCCGAACAAATTCAAGTTCGCGCACCGGGTAAGCGCCTGGAAGTAATTCCAGCCACGTACGAAACCGTGACCGAACAAGTATTGGTCAAGCCTGCTTCGAAGCGCGTTGAAGTGATTCCTGCAACTTATGAAACCACCACCGAACAAGTGATGGTCAAGCCAGCCGGCAAGCGTCTGGAAGTCATTCCAGCAACATACGAAACCGTAGCTGAGCAAGTACAAGTGCGTGATCCATCCAAGCGTCTTGAGTCAATTCCTGGTTCGTACGAAACCGTAACTGAACAAGTTCAAGTTCGCGCACCTTCGAAGCGTATCGAAGTCATTCCAGCAACCTTTGAAACCGTGACCGAACAAGTCATGGTCAAGCCAGCCTCGAAGCGTCTCGAAGTGATTCCAGCAACATTTGAGACAGTGTCCGAGCGCATCGAAGTTCGTGCACCGACGACCCGTTTGCAAACCGGTACCGTTGCTTACGAAACCATCACCGAGCGCGTCGAAGTCAAAGCTGCATCGAAGCGTCTGGAAGTAATTCCTGGTAGCTACGAAACAGTTACTGAGCAAATTCAAGTTCGCCCAGCTTCCAAGCGTCTGGAAATGGTCCCGGCTGTTTATGAGACTGTGTCCGAGCAAGTATTGGAAACCGCAGGCTATACAACCTGGAAACGCGGTACCAGCAGCGCCGGTGCAACCATCGGTAGCGGCTCAAGCGTACGTCCGGGTGCAACGGGCGGCAACACCAGCATCAGCACCACAGTTGGCGGCAAAAGCACCATCGGTGGCGTAGTCGGACAGACCATCGACACCCGGGTTGATGAAACCTCTGGCGATTTGCTGTGCTTGGTTGAAGTTCCACCAGTCTATAAAACCATCACCAAACAAATCGTTAAGACCCCAGCTTCGACACGCGAAATCGACGTGCCAGCTGAGTTCAGCACGATTTCTAAACAAGCCGTAAAAACAACGCCGACCACACGTGAAATCGACGTGCCGGCTGAATACCGTACCATCACCAAGCAAGTGCCGCGCGGTTATAGCGCAACTGGCGTAGCGGGTGCAGGTTCGGCTGCTGGTGCAGGTGGCGCAAGCGCTGCCGGTGCTGCCGGTGCTGCCGGTGCGGGTACCAGCGGTGCAGGCGGTGCAAAAACTGCTGGCGGCGCAGGTTCAGCCGGTTCAGCTTCTAACTACGCTGACAGCGGAACACGCGAAATTCAAGTTCCAGGTGAATACTCCACGATCACCAAGCAAGTGGTGAAATCACCTGCTACGACACGTGAAGTAGAAATTCCTGCTGAATTCCGCACGATTACCAAACAAGTAGTGAAGACGCCAGCAACGACACGCGAAGTTGAAGTAGCGGGCGAATTCCGCACCGTTTCACGTCAAGTGCCGAAAAACGCTGCTAGCACTCGCGAAGTTCAAGTCGCCGGTGAAAGCCGTACGGTTTCCAAGCAGATCGTTAAGTCTCCTGCCGCAACACGTGAAGTTGAAGTGCCAGCAGAATTCAGAACGGTTTCCAAGCAGATCGTGAAAACGCCTGCTTCGACACGTGAAGTTGAAGTCCCAGCTGAATACGCAACAGTGACCAAGCAAGTGGTTAAGACCCCGGCTTCGACACGTGAAGTTGAAGTCGCTGGCGAATTCCGCAGCGTGGCCACACAGCAAGTCAAAGCACCGGCTTCTTCGCGTGAAGTTGAATCTCCAGCGCAGTTCACCACCATCACCAAGCAAGTAGTCAAGACACCGGCTACCACCCGCGAAGTTGAAGTGCCAGGCGAGTTCCGCACCGTGAGCCGTCAAGTCGTTAAGACCCCTGCCGGTACACGTGAAGTTGAAGTGGCTGCTGAATACGCAACCGTGACCAAGCAAGTAGTCAAGACTGCTGCTGCTGCTCGCGAAGTTGAAGTGCCAGGCGAATCCCGCTCGGTGGCTCAACAAGTTGTGAAGACACCAGCCAGCGCACGCGAAGTTGAAGTGGCTGCTGAATACAGCACCATCACCAAGCAAGTAGTCAAGACACCGGCTACCACGCGTGAAGTTGAAGTGCCGGGCGAGTTCCGCACCGTGTCACGTCAAGTGGTCAAAACACCGGCAACTACGCGCGAAGTTGAAGTGCCAGCTGAATACTCCACCATCAGCAAGCAGATCGTTAAGACACCTGCAAGCGTGCGTGAAGTTGAAGTGCCAGGTGAGTTCCGCACTGTCGCTCGTCAAGTGGTGAAAACCCCAGCCAGCGCGCGTGAAGTGGAAATTCCAGCTGAGTACGCAACGGTCACCAAGCAAGTGGTCAAAACAGCGGCTGCTACGCGTGACGTTGAAGTGCCAGGTGAATTCCGCACCGTGGCTCGCCAAGTAGTCAAGACACCGGCTGCTACGCGTGAAATTGACGTGCCAGCTGAATACGCAACTGTCACCAAGCAAGTGGTAAAAACACCGGCTGGTGCACGTGAGTCCGAAGTGGCTGGTGAATTCCGCACCATCACCAAACAAGTCGTGAAGACGCCAGCAACGACCAAAGAAATCGAAGTGCCAGCGCAGTACGCAACGGTCACCAAGCAAGTAGTCAAGACGCCAGCAGCGACACGTGAAGTTGAAGTGGCGGGTGAATTCCGTTCCGTAGCGACGAAAGTTGCCAAGGGTACGGGCGCTACGCGTGAAGTGGACATTCCGGCTGAGTTCTCCGCCATCACCAAACAAGTGCTGAAAACACCAGCCTCGACGCGTGAAGTCGAAGTGCCTGCGCAGTTCACCACGATTACTAAACAAATCGTGAAGACACCAGCTAGCACCCGTGAAGTGGACATTCCTGCTGAGTTCTCCACCGTTGCCAAGCAAGTGGTCAAGTCACCGACCACCACGCGCGAAGTTGAAGTGCCTGCACAGTTCACCACCATCACCAAGCAAGTGGTCAAAACACCGGCCTCTACCCGCGAAGTGGCTATCCCGGCTGAGTTCCGCACTGTAACGAGACAGGTTCCGATTGCAATGGCGATGGCTGAAGAAGAAATTCCAGCGCAATACACCACCATCACCCGTCAAGTGGTCAAAACACCGGCCACCACCCGTGAAGTTGAAGTGCCGGCTGAATACCGCACGGTCACCGTCAATAAGTTGGTGCAGCCTGCTTCGCAGAACCGTGTTGCCGTCGCGCCTGAGTATCAGACTGTAACGCGCACGATCAAAGTTTCTGACGGTACGCAAGAATGGCGTCAAGTGCTGTGCGAAACCAATGCTACTTCCACCAAGATCAGCGAAATTCAAAATGCGCTGAGCAAAGCGGGATATCAGACACCGGTTTCGGGACGTATCGACAACACCTTCCTGAGCGCACTGAATAGCTACCAGCGTGCAAAGGGCCTGCCAGTTGATCAATACATCAACATGGCAACCGTGAAGTCATTGAATGTTTCGCCTAAGTAATTAAGCAGTCGCTACACAAAAAACCGCAGGCTAGTCCTGCGGTTTTTTTTCGCCTGTTATTTATTGCGTAAAGTGCGCCATAGCATTGCACTAGCGTTATCTTGTCTATTCAATGCGTGTTAACGTCGTTGATATTTTTCTTATTCAGTTAAGCAAGGCAGGCAAAACGCATGGCTATTTGGCAAAAAAATAAATTAAGTTATCTATTTGTTTTTATTCAACTAATTTGTGTAGCGTCAGCATTGGCTGTGGACGTAAACGTGGTCGGGTTGTTCCAAGGCAAAGCCCTGGTCGAAATCGATCGCGGCAATCCGCGCATGATGACTGAGGGCCAGAAAATCGACGACATCATACTCATCAGCGCCAATTCTGCTGGCGCGGTAATCGAGATAACAGGCAAGCGGCACGCTATAGGATTGGGTCAATCTGCCTCAGGCGGCGGCGCAAAACAAACTGCAGGCGGTGCAGGCAGCATTGTATTGACGGCAGATAGTCGAGGTCACTATTACTCCACCGGCGCCATCAATGGCGCGACGACCCGTTTCCTGTTGGATACCGGCGCCACCAGCGTGGCCATGAGTGGTGCCGAGGCAGCAAGGCTGGGTTTGGACTATAAAAAAGGCCAGCCGGGCATGGCCAGCACCGCCAACGGCGTGGCACCGATGTATATCATTGTGGCCGACAAAGTCAGCGTCGGCGACATCACCTTGCATCAAGTCGAAGTCTCCGTGGTCGAAGGCGCAGGCTTGCCCATCACGCTACTCGGTATGAGTTTTCTCAATCGTGTGGAAATGAAACAGAACGGCGGGAAGATGACGCTGACCAAGCGCTATTAAATCCACTAAAGCGAATTAACAAAAATCATCGATGCAACAAAAGTGAGTAAGGCAGAGATAGAAATCGCTAGCCATAAGCGTTCGGTTCGTTCTTGATCGCGAGGGATCGCAGTATCCCAGAGATATCCAAGATTTTCTATGACGCGAAAGCTGCCCAGATAGGCGCCCAAAAGCGCCGCCAGCAAAGAAATGGCGCAAACAGATAGCAAAGGCGAGATGAACAGCGCTGAAATGGAATCTGCAGGCAGCCGTATCATTCGTTTTCTAACTAGTAAGATGGCCGCGATGAAAATTACGCAAAGAAAAAATAGGGTGAAAAAGACGGAAATAAACGCTATCACTGCGCCAGCGATTCGGTCTAGCAAGGTGATTGGCGTAGTCGATTCTGAATTATGCATGCTGATCTAGCAGCGCTAAGCTAGCTTTATTTTTTTGTTTTGTCTTTTTCTATTAGCGCATAAGCCGAGTGATTGTGGATAGATTCAAAGTTCTCCGACTCCACCACATAAGCATCAATACGCGGATCTTTATTCAACTGCGCGGCGACATCGCGGACTAAATCTTCGACGAATTTCGGGTTGTCGTAAGCGCGTTCGGTGACGAATTTTTCATCGGGGCGTTTGAGCAGGCCGTAGAGTTCGCTCGACGCTTGCGACTCGGCGATCTGGAGTAAATCTTCTATCCACACAAAAGTATTGGTGCGTGCGCTGATGGTGACGTGCGAGCGTTGGTTGTGCGCGCCGCGCTCGGAGATTTTTTTCGAGCAGGGGCATAAGCTGGTGACCGGTACGACGACTTTGGTGTTGAGATGATACTCGCCGCCGCGTTTGATTTCGCCAGTTAATGTCACTTCGTAATCGAGCAGCGATTTTACGCCGGAGACGGGCGCGGTTTTGTTGACGAAAAAGGGGAAGGTCATTTCGATGTGACCAGCTTCCGCGTCGAGGCGCTTCACCATGTCGCGCAAAATACTTTCAAATGACTCGACCGAAATTTCGTGCTCGTGTTGATTCAAAATTTCGACAAAGCGCGACATGTGCGTGCCCTTGAAATGATGCGGCAAGTGCACGTACATATTAAACATCGCGACGGTGTGTTGCACGCCGCTGGTTTTATCTTTCACCATCACCGGATGACGCAGCGATTTAATGCCAACGCGATCGATGTCGAGTTGGCGGGTGTCGGCCGAGCCTTGGACGTCGGCGATGGGAAGGTGTTTGTCGCGTTGATTCATGATGAGCCTGGATGAAATACTGAATGACATTATAGCCCGAGCAGAATAGTTGTATAAACTACTCGCGTATAGACTATAAAAATATTAATTTAATCAAATACTTATCATTATTATTGCGTTGATACTTTTAAGCACTTGACGAGCTGGCAAGCGGAATTGGCGCACCGATTTTTTTCGCGATGGCGGTAACGATGCCAACTTTATCCAGCCCGCATTCGGCATACATCGCCGCCGGATCGCCGTGATCAACGAAGCGATCGGGCAAGCCGAGCAACAACACATCGGTTTTCACGGCGTGCGCCTCAAGGCATTCCAACACCGCGCTGCCCGCGCCGCCGACGATCGTGTTGTCTTCGATGGTGACGATCAAGTCGTGCGATTTAGCCAGGCGCAATACCAATGCCTCATCCAGCGGTTTCACAAAACGCATATTCGCGACCGTGGCGTTGAGCCCTTCTGCCGCATCCAGCGCCGGCTTGAGCAGCGTGCCGAAAGCGAGAATGGCGATTTTTTTGCCTTCGCGCACGACGTCGCCTTTGCCGATGGGTAGCGCGCGCATCGTCGCTTCCAGCGTAGCGCCGGGCCCGCTGCCGCGCGGATAACGTACCGCGCTTGGCCCATCGATTTGCACTGCGGTGTAGAGCATCTGGCGCGTTTCGTTTTCGTCTGACGGCGTCATCACCACCGTGTTGGGCAAACAACGCAAAAATGAAATATCAAAACTGCCGGCGTGCGTCGGGCCGTCAGCGCCGACCATGCCGGCGCGATCAATGGCGAACACGACAGGTAAGTTTTGCAGCACGACATCGTGGATGAGTTGGTCGTAGGCGCGTTGCAAAAATGTCGAGTAAATCGCGACGACGGGTTTTAACCCTTCGCACGCGAGACCGGCGGCGAAGGTGACGGAATGTTGTTCGGCGATGCCGACGTCGAAATAGCGATCGGGAAATTCCTCCGAGAAGCGCACCATGCCCGAGCCTTCGCGCATGGCAGGCGTGATGCCGACGATGCGCGGGTCGGCCTTGGCCATATCGCACAACCAATCACCGAAAATCTGCGAGTAGGTCGGCTTGCCTGCAGCCTTGGCGACGATGCCGACTTTGGGATCAAACTTGCCCGGGCCGTGATACAAAATCGGATCGGCTTCAGCCGGCGCGTAACCTTTGCCTTTGCGTGTGATGACGTGGAGGAATTGCGGACCTTTTAATTTTTTAATATTGTTGAGCGTGGTGACGAGCAAATCGACATCGTGTCCGTCGATCGGCCCAATGTAATTAAAACCGAATTCTTCGAACAGCGTGCCCGGCGTGACCATGCCCTTGACGTGCTCTTCCGCACGCTTGGCGAATTCGTGAATTTGCGGCGTGGCGCGTAACAAGCGTTCGCTGCCAACGCGGATGGAATTGTAAAACTGGCCCGACATTAATTTGGCCAAATAATTATTCAGCGCGCCGACCGGCGGCGAAATCGACATATCGTTGTCATTGAGAATCACCAGCAAATTCGTATCCATCGCGCCCGCGTTGTTCAACGCTTCAAATGCCATGCCTGCGCTCATCGCGCCGTCACCAATGATGGCGACCGCTTTACGATCTTTGCCTTCGCGTTGCGCCGCGACGGCCATGCCGAGCGCAGCAGAAATCGACGTCGAAGAATGCGCAACGCCGAAGGTATCGTATTCACTTTCTTCGCGGCGCGGAAAACCAGCGACGCCGCCGCGTTGACGCAGCTTCGCCATACCGGCCCGACGGCCCGTCAGAATTTTATGCGCGTAAGTTTGATGGCCGACATCCCACACCAGGCGATCTTGCGGCGTGTTGAACACATAATGCAGCGCGACGGTCAGCTCGACGGTGCCGAGATTGGAGGAGAAATGTCCGCCGGTCGAGGCGACTGATTCGATAATGAATTCGCGCAGCTCGTGCGACAGTTGCGGCAGCAGTTTGCGTTCAAGCGAGCGCACATCATGCGGAATGGAAATCGTATCGAGTAGCGGATAAGCGGTCATGCTCAATGTTGCCTTTTTACAATATAGTCTGCAAGAAAGCGCAATCTGTCTGCTTCTGCCCCAAAAATTTCAAGTGCGTGTAATGCATCGCCGTGGAGTTCGTCCGCCAAGGCCTTAGCCTGAGTCGCGCCCATGATGCTGACGTAGGTCGGCTTGCCGTCTTTGGCGTCTTTACCGGCGGTTTTCCCCAGTGTAGCGGTACTGGCTTCGGCGTCAAGCACATCGTCCACCACTTGAAACGCCAGGCCGACGCATTTGGCATAGCGGTCGAGCGCAGCGGTTTGTTTTCCTTCCAGCGTTTTGCCGCAATGCGCACCCATTAAAATCGCCGCACGGATCAGCGCGCCGGTTTTGTGAATGTGCATAAACTCCAGCTCAGGCAAACTCAAATTTTTGCCCACGCTGGCCAGATCAATTGCCTGCCCGCCTGCCATGCCGCGCGAACCGCAAGCTTGGCCGAGCAAAGTAATCAGGCTTAGTTGCTGCGCGTCGCTATCGCACAAACGATTTTCCGCGACGATTTGAAACGCGAATGCTTGCAACGCATCGCCGACCAACAACGCTGTCGCGTCGTCATATTGCACATGCACCGTTGGCTTGCCGCGACGTAGTACATCGTCGTCCATGCAGGGCATATCATCGTGCACCAACGAATAGGCGTGAATCATTTCCACCGAGGCCGCGACAAATTCCACGCGTGAAATATCGGCGTGGGTGAGCTCGCCAGCGGCGTGCGCGAGTAAAGGTCGTACGCGCTTGCCGCCGCCGAGGACGGCGTAACGCATCGCGTGATGCAATCGCTCCGGCACCATATTCGACTGCGGCAGCCATTCGCCCATGCGCGTTTCCATGCGCGACTGCACATCGCGCGCCCAAGCGGCGTGATCGGTATTATTCATTGGTGGCAGTGAAAGGCTTCAACACATCGGCGTCGAGGATGCGAATTTTTTGTTGTGCGTCGGCGAGGCGCGACTGGCAGAATTTGAGCAATTCCGCGCCGCGCTGATAGGCGGCAAGCGAGTCTTCCAGCGGCAATTGGCCGTCTTCCATGCGCGCCACAATGGCTTCCAGTTCGGTCAACGCCGCTTCGTAGCTCATCGCGTCGATCATCCCGCCTGCTTTTGTTGTGCTTGCCTTGGCCATAAGTGCTTCATCCAAAAAAGAAAAATATACCTTAATCGCCCTATGTAGGTCAATGTAAAATGAGGGGGATTCTCGGCGTAAAAGTTGTCAAAAAATCAGATTGCACGGATAAAGTTTTTAGTCCATCATGGCCCGCTCGCTTTACAACCAACTGAACAGGGAGGAACCACGGCATCATGACCAACTTGGCAACTGCACGTGCTTTACTCAACACCACGCCCCAACTTCCCGTCAGTTGGTATTTCGACCCCGCAGTCCTCGCGCTGGAACAGCAGCGTTTGTTTGAAAAAAGTCCGACCTACGTCGGTCATCAATTGATGGTGCCCAACCCCGGCGATTACTATTCGCTCGACTGGATGGATAACGCCAAAGCCCTGGTACATAACCAAAAGGGTATCGAATTACTTTCCAATGTCTGTCGTCATCGCCAAGCGATTATGCTCAAGGGTAGCGGCAATACGCCGAATATCGTGTGTCCCTTACATCGCTGGACCTATAACCTCGACGGCAAATTACTCGGCGCGCCGCATTTTCCCGGCAACCCCTGTCTCGATCTCGGCAGCACGCCGCTGCAAAACTGGCATGGCCTGTTGTTCGGCGGCAAACGTGATGTAGCAAAAGATTTCGCCCAGCTCGGTGTCGCCGAAGATCTGGATTTCTCCGGTTACAAGCTCGATAGCGTGGTCACCCACGAACACACGTTCAACTGGAAAACTTTTATTGAGGTTTACCTCGAGGATTATCACGTCGAAGCGTTTCATCCGGGCTTGCGCGGTTTTGTTGATTGCGAAGAACTCAAGTGGGAATACGGCGATTGGTATAGCGTGCAAACCGTCGGCGTGAAACGCGCGTTGCAAAAACCCGGCAGCGCCGCGTATAAAATGTGGCACGACGTCGTGCTCGCGCGCAACGGCGGCAAAGTGCCGAAGCAAGGCGCGATCTGGCTCGTCTATTACCCCAACATCATGATCGAGTGGTATCCCGAAGTGTTGATCGTCAGCACGCTGCTGCCGAAAGGCCCGGACGCCTGCACCAATGTGATTGAATTTTATTATCCCGAAGACATCGTATTGTTCGAGCGTGAATTCGTCGAAGCGCAACAACAGGCGTATCACGAGACGGCCGCCGAAGACGAAGAAATTTGTGTGCGCATGAGCGAAGGGCGACGCGCATTATGGAAGCGCGGTGAAAACGATGCGGGCCCGTATCAATCGCCGATGGAAGACGGCATGGTGCATTTTCATGAATTTCTGCGCCGCGAACTATTATAAATAGTTCAATTAAATCAAATAGTTATTAATGTATGCTACGCTCACTTATGTGAGCGTATTTTTTTGCCAATCGATCAAAAATGAATCCCAGCGAAACCGAAAAAAATAAAACCACTTGGCATCCGGCAACTTGGCCGCTGCGTTCGTCGTGGATGTTGATCGCCGGATTTTTTTTCGCTGCGATGGGTGCGTTTGTCAAAGCCGGCAGCGTGTATTTTTCCAGCGCCGAATTAGTGTTTTATCGCTCGGCCGTCGGCTTGGTCGTCATCGCCGCCATCATGCTGGCGCGACGACAGCCATTTTCCACGCCGCACTTTAAATTGCATATGTATCGTAGCTTGAGCGGCGGCGTGGCGTTGGCGTTGTATTTTTATGCCATTACCCATTTGCCGCTGGCGACGGCGGTCACCTTAAATTACACCTCGCCGATGTTTCTCGGTCTGCTCATGACCTTCGTGTTCAAAGAAAAACCGCACCTGCCGCTGGTGGCATCGTTACTATTGGGCTTCGTCGGCGTAGTGATTTTATTGCACCCAACGATTAATGAATCGCAATGGTTCGCTGGCGTGCTGGGTTTATCTTCCGGGTTTCTCGCCGGTGTCGCGTTCGTCAATGTGAAAGCGATGGGCAAATTAAACGAGCCCGATTGGCGCGTGGTGTTTTATTTTTCTTTGCTCACGACCATCGGCGCTGCCGTGTGGATGCTGTTCAGCGATATTCATCCGGTCAATTTGCGTAGCGGCGGTATCCTGCTCGGCATCGGCGTCGCCGCGACCATCGCGCAACTCGCGCTCACGCGCGCGCATCGAACCGGCAAGACGATGGTCGTCGGTAGTTTTGCTTACAGCACGATTGTTTTTTCCAGCGTCATCGCGTTAGTGTTGTTCGACGAAGCTTTGCCCTGGATGAGCTGGATCGCCATCGGCATTATTATTCTCGCCGGGATTATCGCCACGCGTGCTGCGCCTGCAAATTAACAATTTTGCTCAATCAACATTTGTCGCCTATGATGAAACTATGCAGAGGTGAAAAATGATTAACGTAACCAATACCGATAAATTAGTGACCGTCAATGTACTGGGTGAATTTACCCTGACCGACTTCAAGCAATTTGAAGAGGCAGTGGAATACGCGATCAAGTTTCAGGGCAAGGTCAATTTGCTGCTCGATCTGGGCCAAATGACCGGCTACACCATCGACGTGGCGTGGGAAGAAATCAAATTCAGCCGCACGCATAAAACCGATTTTGGAAAAGTCGCCGTGATTACGGCGGATCAATGGACCATCTGGAGCGCGTGGATTACTAAATTAATCGTCGATGCCGAAATTTTGGTGTTCGACGAGCACGAACCGGCGAGCGATTGGGTGATGGCCTGAATGACTTCGTTGTTGGTTTCCACCGCGCATCTCGCGCAACAATTAGCTGATCCACATTGGGTCGTCATTGATTGCCGGCATAGTCTGGCCGATGTCGATGCTGGACGTCGCGCTTATCAAGGCGCGCATATCCCCGGCGCATTTTTTTTGCATTTGGATGAAGATTTAGCAGGCAAAAAAACCGGTAGCAATGGGCGGCATCCTTTGCCCGATACAAAAACCTTTGCTGCCAAGCTGGCCAGCATCGGCGTTGATCAAAGCAAAACGGTCGTCGCCTATGATGACGCAGGCGGCATGTTCGCCGTGCGGCTGTGGTGGATGTTGCGTTCGCTCGGCCACGAAAATATTTTGTTGCTCGATGGCGGCATCACCAAGTGGTTAGCGGAAGATCGCTCGGTCGATGCGCATCATCCGCATGCTACCCCAACTATATTCACACCGAGCCAGTCTTGGCAGCCACTTGATGCAGGCTATGTACTGCAACATTTGCAGCAGCCCGATATGGTGTTGATTGATGCGCGTGCAGCCGATCGTTTTGCCGGACAAAATGAAACCCTTGATCCTGTCGCCGGCCATATCCCCGGCGCACTAAATCGTTTTTTCAAACACAATCTCCATGCCAACGGTTGCTTTAAGTCAGCAGAAGCATTAAAAAATGAATTCAATGTTTTGCTCAAAAATAATCACGCAAAAAATGTTGTGCATCAATGCGGTTCCGGGGTCACGGCATGTCATAATTTATTTGCGATGGAGCTCGCAGGCTTAAGCGGCTCACAGTTATATGCGGGGTCGTGGAGTGAATGGTGCGCCGATATTACGCGCCCAGTCGAAACATAATTACGGAAAAAAGATGAATCTAATCAAATATTTATATGTAATACCGCTAGCTGCTTTACTTTCCTGCGCCCAGGTTGCGCCACAAAATCCGGCGCAGGCCTTGATCAAGCCCGGTGATAATTTAGTCGCAGAAAATATTCCCGCCATCCCCGCCGCGCTCGCCGCCAAAGTGAATCCCTATACCGAATATCGGCCGAAATCTTTCAACAGTTGGCATCCGACCAAACGTGAAATGCTTATTGCGTTGCGCGCCGGCAATAGTAACCAAACGCATAGTCTCGATGCGCCGATGGCCAAGCCAAAACAATTAACCAATTATCCCGAGCCGGTTGCAGGTGCAGGCTATCAACCGACAGTCGGCAATTATTTTATTTTCGCCAAAGATATCGGTGGCAATGAAGTGACACAGTTTTATCGCAGCGAAGTGGCGGGTGGTAAAACTACTTTGCTTACCGACGAAAAATTACGCAACGGCGCTGCAGCTTGGTCACATAAAGGCGATCGATTAGTGCATAGCGCCATCGAAACGGATAAAAATCGTCAGCAAGCGAGTGTGGTGACGCAAGTGCGTATGGTCAATCCCGATGATGTCGCGCAAACGAAAACTATCGCGTCATTGCCCGGCGGCGGCTGGGGCAATTTCACCTGGTCGCCCGACGATAAACAATTGGCCATGATCGAATACGTATCGATTAACGAAAGCCATATCTGGTTGCTCGATGTCGCCACAGGCGAAAAAACCCGCGTCACACAAAAAATCGGCAACGACACCGTCTCGTATCAAGACGCAGAATTCAGCGCCGACGGCAAAGGCATTTATACTGCCAGCGATGCGGGCAGCGAATTTTTGCGTCTGACTTATATCAACCTCGCCGACAAAACGCGTGAAGTGTTAACGCCAGATACCAATTGGGATGTAGAGAGTTTCGCCTTATCACACGACGGAAAATATCTCGCCTATGCGGTGAACGACAACGGCGTGAGCAAGTTAACTGTGCTCTACACGCCCAACCGCAAAATCATCGCGCGGCCCACCTTGCCGCAAGGGACGCTTGGTGGATTACAGTGGCATCGCAACTTGCCTGAGCTCGCGTTCAGCTTGTCTTCTGCGCGCTCGCCAGCCGATGTGTATTCGCTCGACATCGTCGCCGACAAACTCACGCGTTGGACCAGCAGCGCGGGCGAAGGGCGCGACACCAGTGATTTCGTCGAGCCGGAATTAGTGAAGTGGAAAAGTTTTGATGGACGCGAAATCAGCGGCTTCTTGTATCGCGCGCCAAAAACATTCGGTGGCAAGCGCCCGCTGGTGGTGAATATTCATGGAGGCCCCGAAGGCCAATACCGTCCGGGTTTTTTGGCGCGCAATAATTATTACTTGAATGAAATGGGCATCAGCCTGTTGTTCCCCAACGTGCGCGGTTCGTCGGGCTACGGCAAAACATTTCTCAAACTCGACAACGGAAAATTGCGCGAAGATTCAGTCAAAGACATCGGTTCGCTGTTCGATTGGGTCGGCAGCCAAGCCGACATCGATGCAAATCGCGTGCTCGTCACCGGCGGTAGTTACGGTGGCTATATGAGTCTCGCGGTGGCAACGTTGTATCCAGAAAAAATCGCTGCGTCGATCGATGTGGTCGGCATTTCCAACTTCGTCACCTTTCTTGAACGCACGGAAAGCTACCGTCGCGATTTACGTCGTGTCGAATACGGCGACGAACGCGACCCGGACATGCGCGCGCATTTACAAAAAATTTCGCCGCTCAATCGCGCGGATAAAATCAGCAAGCCATTATTTGTTGTGCAAGGAAAAAATGATCCGCGTGTGCCAGTGACGGAGGCCGAGCAAATCGTCGCGACGCTAAAAAAATCCAACACGCCGGTGTGGTATTTATTGGCGAATGATGAAGGCCACGGCTTTGCGAAAAAATCCAACGTGGATTTCCAGTTCTATTCCACCATCGAATTCATGCAAAAATACTTGTTAAAAAAGTGATTATAATCAAATAGTTATGAAACATTTCCTTTGCCTGGCTTTATGTCTATTTGGCGTCATGCAACAGGTTTCCGCCGCTGATACGTTGCCGTCACAACGCATTCAACCGCGCATCCAACAAATCGTGCGCGATATTTCCGCAACCAATATCGAGCGCACCATCCGCAAGCTGGTGAGTTTTGAAACGCGCCACACGGCATCGGAAACCGAGAGCGACACACGCGGCATCGGCGCAGCGCGGCGCTGGATCAAACAACAACTCGACGCGTGCAGTAGCGCGAGCGGCGGACGTTTGCAAGTTGAGTGGGATGAGTTTATCCAGCAACCGATGAAGCGCATCAAAGAGCCATTGAAAATCGTCAATGTCGTCGCGACCTTGCCCGGCAAGCAGGCCGAAGCGAAAGAGCGCATTTACGTCGTCAGCGGCCATTACGATTCCATGTGCGGCGATGTGATGGATGCGACATGCACCGCCCCCGGCGCCAATGACGATGCATCGGGTACCGCCGCCGTGATGGAAATGGCCTGCGTCATGGCGAAGCACGACTTCGATGCCACGCTGGTATTCATGGCGGTGGCCGGCGAAGAGCAAGGCTTGCTCGGCTCCACCCATTGGGCAGAGCAAGCGAAACAAAATAAACGCAACATCGCCGGCATGTTTACCAACGACATCATCGGCAGCTCACGCGCGGATGATGGTCGTGTCGATACGTCGCAAGTGCGCGTATTTGCCGAGGGCGTCCCCGCCATGGAAAATTTGCCGGAAGACGTGCGCAAGCGCATCGCCACTGGGGGCGAAAACGATTCGCCCACACGCCAACTGGCAAGGTTTATCAAACAAGCAGCGGATAACTACGTGCCGGAAATGAAAGTGGCGCTGATGTATCGGCGCGACCGCTATTTACGCGGGGGAGACCACATGCCGTTTCTTGAGCGCGGATTTCCGGCGGTGCGCTTTAGCGAAATCAACGAAGATTATCGCCATCAACATCAAAACACCCGCGTGGAAAACGCGGTGCAGTACGGCGACTTGCCCGAGTTTGTGGATTTTGCTTACACCGCCAATGTCGCGCGCATCAACGCGGCCGCATTAGCGGCGCTGGCTCTCGCGCCCGCCGCGCCTGCGCAAGCCGAAATCGAAACCATCAAACTGGAAAATGACACAGCGATACGCTGGCAAGCGAATGCCGAAGCAGATTTGGCGGGCTATGAAATTGTCTGGCGCGACACCACGGCGCCATTTTGGCAAGGGCAAGAATATGTCGGCAATGTCACGCGGCACGTGGTGAAAAACCGCTCGAAGGATAATTTTATTTTCGGCGTGCGCGCAATTGATAAAGAAGGTAATGCCAGTACCGTCAGCTATCCCTTACCGTACCGGCCTTAAGAGTTTTTCGTTTTGCCGAAGCGTGCTTCTTCACCACGCATCAGTTTGCCGATATTTTCACGATGGCGATAAACAATCAGCAAGGCCATGACGAGCAAGGCTAACGCCACCCAGCCATAGCCAAAATAATTGACGCCGAGCAAAGGCGCGACGATGGCGCCGCAGATCGACGCCAACGACACCATGCGGCTGAAATAAAATACCAATAACCAAATAATCAGTACACCGACCGCAAGGCCGACGTTGACCGCGAACAAAATGCCAATAGCTGTCGCGACGCCTTTGCCGCCTTTGAAAGCATGAAACACCGGCAGCATGTGACCGACCAGGGCGGCAAGTGCCACGGCTGCAATCACCCACTCACCCACACCAAATTGCGGCGCGAAATGTTTCGCCAGCATCACGGCGACAAAACCTTTTAGTGCATCACCGAGCAAAGTCAGTAGCGCGGCCGTTTTATTCCCGCTGCGCAAGACATTGGTCGCGCCCGGATTATGCGAGCCGTAAGTGCGCGGGTCCGGCAGGCGCAAGAGCTTGGTCACCACCACGGCAAACGACACTGAGCCTATCAAATACGCCGCCAACACAAACAAAGCACTATTCATTCTTTCCCCTTAAAGCATGCTGTTAGAATCATTATTATTATTTTAGACCAATCTCTCGCGGAATACATTATGGATCATATTTTTATCAGTGAACTAAAAGCCGACGCACGCGTGGGCGTGTATGCGTGGGAACTGGCCGCCCCGCAGACCATCCAGCTCGACATCGAGTTTGATCTGCCCGGCGCAAAAGCCTACACCAGCGACAAAATCCGCGACACGGTGGATTATAGCGTCGTCGTCGCGCGTATCCGCGAGATGCTAGCTGCGAAGCATTATAATTTGATCGAAAGCCTGGCTGAAGCAGTCGTACATTTATTGTTAGAAGAATTTAAAGTGCCAAAGGTAAAAGTGCGCGCTGCGAAACTGGCGGTGATAAAAGGGGTGAAACAAGTGGGCGTAGAAATTGATCGAGCTGCGGGTCAATAGTGTGGTTATTTTTTATATATTCAGGCGGTAGAATTATTTTTCGTCAATCTTAAGGATCATCCAATGATTTATTTCTACAAAACATCCAGCCTGCTAGCAGCCGTCATCACTTTACTGCTGCACTCCCATCATGCAGCAGCGGACGTAGGTATCGCAGCACAAAAAATATCAAATGAAGCTATTCATAACGCACTGACCGAGAAAAAAATTAACGATCTCGAAAATGTGATGCAAGGCCATGTCGCAACGTATAAAAAAGGGCAAATCACCGCTGATGAATTGAGCGCCAGATTCAGTTCATTCGCTACAAATAATTCTGCGCAGGAATCTGTTTTAGACCAGTGGGTGGCCCAGCATCCTAAGTCCTATTCGGCGCTTGCGGCAAGGGGCAGTTATCTTGTCGGCATGGCATGGTCACAAAGAGGTACTGCTGCTGCGAAGGATACGGGGCCGAAGCAGGTTGAAAATTTACTCGCCTATATGGGTCGCGCCGATGCGGACTTGAAGGCTTCAATTAAGCTAGACGACAAGCCCATTCACAGTTATACCCAGTTGATTCAAGTCGCAAAAGGCCAGAACAAAAAGCAAGAAATGTATGAATATTTTTTAGCAGCCATAAAAACGGACGCAAAAGTATTTGGCGCCAGACGTGCTTACCTCAATGCGGCCACTCCTAAGTGGGGC
Source organism: Pseudomonadota bacterium (assembly GCA_043769625.1). Lineage (GTDB taxonomy): Bacteria > Pseudomonadota > Gammaproteobacteria > Burkholderiales > JBEEJL01 > JBEEJL01. The sequence continues at coordinate 18,275 of JAYVJD010000306.1, forward strand.
GGCTCAGTCCAGATGATGGATGAAATTATCGCCGAGGCAAAAGCCTCTCCTATGGCAGAGGAGGATAAGCGGCGGCTTGAGGCAGATTATTTTGTGCTTAAAGCGGATCAGGCAAAGCTCGATAAAGACTACAATGCCGCGCTTGAATTATATAAAAAATCCTACGCGCTAAATCCGAAGGAAGTAACAGTATTGAATAGTACGGCGTTTGTAGCCATGATGAGTAATCGGAACGACGAAGCGCTAAAGGCACTAAACGAAACATTACAGTTGGAGCCGCAAAATAAATGGGCCTTGTTTAATCGCGCTGAAGTTTATGAGTTTCGTATTAAAGACACCAACAAAGCATTCAAAGATTATCTATCTGCAGCAGATGCGGGCGATGCTTTGGCGCAGAATCGTGTTGGTTTGGCGTATTCAGCCGGTGTGCTAGTTAGTAAAGATGAGGCTAAGGCAGAAATCTATTTTGGAAAGGCGATTGCGCAAGGTAATGAAAGCGCAAAAACGAATTTGAAAAATTTACAGGCAAGCAAGAAGAGCGGCTCTTAACCTCTAACAATGCCCGGCTAAATTCTCCCTTAGCCACTTGGGAGTAAATCCGCATCGTGGTTGACTATGTACGCAGAACGCTTCGCGTAGCGTGCGCATCGCGCAGGGCGGAAGTTTCCGGCGTGGATCGCGCGGGGTGCTCAAACAAACCAATGCGCGCGCACTGCGCACGCTACTTCACTTCCGTGGATGATGATCGAAGTGAATTTTTTTCAAGCGCTCGCGCGCCACATGGGTATAAATCTGTGTCGTTGTAATGTCCGCGTGACCCAATAACATTTGCACCACGCGCAAATCCGCGCCGTGATTGACCAAATGCGTGGCGAAGGCGTGACGCAAGGTGTGCGGCGATAGAGATTGTTTGATCTCGGCCGTTTCTGCATGACGTTTGATGATGTGCCAAAACGATTCGCGCGTCATCGCGCCACCGCGTGAGGTGACGAATAATGCGTCGGAAATTTGCCCGTTGAGTATTTCACTTCGCGCGGTATCCAGATATTTTTTTATCCAGCTCAGCGCTTCTTCGCCTATCGGTACCAAGCGTTCTTTCGATCCTTTACCCATCACGCGCGCGACGCCGACGTTGCGATCGACTTGCATCGATTTCAGCGTGACCAACTCCGTCACGCGTAATCCGCTGGCGTAAAGTAATTCCAGCATGGCACGGTCGCGCAGGCCGAGTGGCGTGGTTACGTCAGGCGCGTTGAGCAGACTCTCGACATCTTTTTCCGTCAAACTTTTCGGCAGCGAGCGCGGCAGTTTGGGGGTGTCGATGTTCAGCGTCGGGTCGGTTTTGACCAAATTTTCACGCAGAGCGAATTGGTAAAAGCGTTTGAACGACGAGAGTTGGCGGCTAGCCGTAGTGGGTTTGGTTTTCTTGACGCTGAATTGGTACGCGAGATAGGCCTGCAGGTTTTCTTCCGTCGCGCTTTCCAGATTCGCGTTGCGATTTTTGTTCAACCAGTCAGCAAGTTGATTGAGATCGCGGCGATAACTCGTCAGCGTATTTTTCGCCAAGCCGTCTTCCAGCCAGAGCACGTCGTTGAAACGGTCGAGTACCAGATCGGAGGTGCTGGCTTCAGGCGAAGAGGCTGGCATCATGCGCTTCGTGATGTAACAACCATTTTTTAATTGATAGTGGGTCGTCTTGCTTGCCGCCCATGAATCCGCCGAGTTGTCCGTTCGCGGCAATGATGCGATGACAGGGGATCACAATGACGATGGGATTTTTTCCGCAGGCAGTACCAACTGCGCGTGGAGATGAATCAATCCGCGTAGATAATTCGCCGTAACTCCAAGGCTTGCCCGATGGGATTTTTTGTAGTGCTTCCCACACTTTGATTTGATGCGCGGTGCCAGAAAGTTTGATCGGCAAATCGAAATGATATTTCGGGTTGTCGAAATACTGTTGCAGTTGTACGCAAACCAAGTGCGCAACGGAATTTTTTTTCGGTGCAATGATGGCGTCTTTGCTGCTTAAAAAATTGATATTAATCAAATACTTATCATCTATCGTGCGTATGCCTAACACGCCGAAGGGTGCGCAGATTTTGGCTTGATAGATATTTTCTGATTCGCTTGTCATCGGTTGCAGACACCCATCCCCACTCTATCCCTCACCCTTGTCCTCGGGTGAAGTGGCCGAGGGTTGAAGGTGAGGGAGCGAAATAATAATTCGCTTACGCGTAAATTAGACAAAATTATTTCGCAAACACACGACTCATATCTGCAAACGCTTTGAACTCCAACGCATTGCCGCAAGGGTCGAGAAAAAACATCGTGGCCTGTTCACCGACTTCGCCTTTGAAGCGAATGTGAGGCTCGATGATGAAGTTAGTTTTGGCTGCACATAATTTCGCCGCAAGTTTTTCCCATTCCGCCAAGGACAAAATCACGCCGAAGTGGCGCACCGGTACGTTGTCGCCATCGACGGCGTTAGTATCGGCGCTACCGGTTTCGCCTGGCGCAAGGTGGGCGACAATTTGATGACCGTAAAAATCGAAGTCCACCCACTCCGGCGACGAACGGCCTTCGGGACAGCCAAGCAAGCCGCCGTAAAATCCGCGCGCTTTGTTGAGGTCGCTGACAGGGAAGGCCAGGTGAAATAACGGTGTCGCAGACATAGTAGTCATTTTCCAAATGAAGTAAGTAAAAGAAGCGCTGAACAAGTTGAAGATGTTCATGCTTCGACAAGCTCAGCACGAACGTCATCAATAATGCTCCGTTCGTCCTGAGCCTGTCGAAGGACTTAATCGAAGCACCGCTAGTAATATTCTACTGCGAACCCTGTGTTTTTGGCAGGTATAATTCATCGTTGTTTTAATAGAAAAAATGACATGCCCATCGCGTTAATTATCTTGCCGAATTTTTTGCTCATTGCACTCGGCTTCGCGTTGCATCGCTGGGGCGGATTTCCGCGCGCGTTCTGGGCGCAAGTCGAACGGCTGATTTATTTTTTGTTATTCCCTGCGCTGTTGTTTCGTGCACTGGCGAAAACACCGATAGACCTCACCACCGCCACACCCTTAATTCTCGGTGGATTATTGGTGATGAGTTGCGGCATGGCGCTAAGTTATCTGGCGAAATATATATTCGCGCCAGCGCCGATGTTATTCGCCTCCGGCTTTCAATGCGCTTTTCGGTTTAATAGTTATGTCGGCTTGGCGATAGCGGCAGGGTGGGGTGGCCAACCAGGCATCGCCGCACTCGCCTTGCTCGTTGGCACCATGATTCCACCCGCGAACATCGCGTCAGTATGGGCGCTGGCGAAACACGGCGAAGGTAACGCGTGGCGCGAGTTGCTACGCAATCCGCTCATCATCGCCACGCTCAGTGGCATGGCGTATTCGCTCACCGGTTGGCCCTTGCCTGCGTGGATTGCTGGCACACTGGCGCCAATAGGTGATGCAGCCTTGCCGATGGGATTGTTGTCAGTCGGCGCCGGGCTGAAAATGGAAGCGGCCATCAATGCAGATGCGGAAAATAATACGCAACCCAAAACAGTGATGTTGTATTGGCTCGCCGTAAAGTTGTTAGCTTTGCCGGTTATCGCCTGGTTCATCGGCCGCGCGTTAGCTTTACCTAGTTTGTACGCGCAAATGTTAATCCTCTTCGCCGCATTACCACCTGCGTCGTCCGCCTACATACTCGCCGCGCGCATGGGTGGAGACCCGGCTCCTGTGGCGAAGTTAATTACTTGGGGCACGTTGTTGTCGATGCTGACGATACCACTTTGGATACTTTTATGTGGGTGAGGTTCTATATTCTGCGTAATTCAGAGAGTCTATTTTATGTCCCAAATAATCAGATATATGGCTCAGTAGGCCTTCCGTAATCGTTCATTTTTTAGCATTTCTAAAACATGTGATGGGCATTTTTTGTTTTGTACAGTATGAAATATGACAGGACGATAATCTTTCTTGATTGTAATCGCTTTAAATGGGAATTTCGTGTCAGCAGTGTATGTAACGTCTTGAGCAGTACATTCACTTTCCACAACTTCGACGCGTAGCTTATTGCCAATTTTCGATACTGATAATATGTTAATTTCCCAATTTGCAGGCTTAGGACCCGAGGCAACTAACAGCATTGTTTCTTTTTCAAAGTTAATATTTTCAGGCAATTTGACAAAATTCAGATCGCCCACCCAAGCGTCGTAGAAATTTTTAGCGTCCTGAATTACTAGGGTTTGTTTTTTGGGAGGGCCGGTGATGTCGTTTAGTGTTAATATTTGCCTAAATTTAATATGCTGATTTTTTTGGATTCTAATGTTATTACTGGCGAAGCATTTCGATTGGAATCCATACACAAAAATCAATACTGCCAGCATTGCTGCGGGCAGTATTTTTTTCAGTCGCAAATTAATTTTGCAGAACAACATCAAAAGGACCCGGCCTGTGGAATAAAAATAGAGCTACCATCAGGTTGTATTGAGCCAAGCAAACCCGCCGCTTTATTTTTTATTGCTCCTTCAATACTAATAGCAGTTTGATTAATTTGAGTTTGACTAATTAGCGCGGCAAGACCCGCTACAAATGGCGTTGCGAATGACGTGCCATAAACGTACTCATAGTTATTACGTGCAGGAATGGTTGTAGTCCGAATTGCAACTCCAGGAGCAAATATTTCCACACACGGGCCGTAGGGGCTTTGAAAATCAAGCCGCCCGAAATTATCAATTGAGCCAACTGTCATGACTCCTAATGTAGATGCTCCAATGTTTGCTGGGGATGTATTACATGCGGTAGTCCCTGCAGCGTTTCCTGCGGCTACCGCCGAGAAAATTCCCTTGGTAGTAACGGGAACGTAGACTGTTCCAATAAAAGAACCTATTTTTATTGTCTTGGTGTATTGCGTCTTGGTTGCAGCGTTAATAAAGGCGCTACCTACTGTAACTTCAAAGCCAAATGAGGGATTTAAAGCGCCAGCGCTATAATTAATTATTCCAGGAGACTGAGAAGAGTTTGCGTAAAACACATCGACTTCATTTCGTACCGCTATGTCTACGGCTCTTTTAACGCTTGTAGTTGCGATATTCTCAGTACAGGCTTCGGTTATTTTAATGCTAATTATTGGCACTCCCGGTGCAACGCCCGCTACACCAAATCCATTATTTCGAGCCCCAGCAATTCCAGCGATGGATGTGCCATGGCCTATACAATCATTAATAGTGCCATCAATGTTGGCTGATAGTCGGCTAGCCACGTTTAGGTCGGGATGAAGGTCTACACCACTATCTAAAACATATAGCCTTGTTTTACTAAAATTAATTACTCCTGTATTGAGACCGGATTTTGCTGAACTTAAATGAGCGTTAATTGATTTTATACCCCACGAAATAAATTGCCCACCTACAGAAGAATCAAACCATTGTTGAGAAAATATAGTAAGAGCGTTGGGGCTAGGTTTCGGAGCAGCTTGAAGTTGAAATAAAACATTTTCTTCTATATGTGCGCCTGGAATGGCTTTGATTTCAACGATTTGTTTTTGATTCAAATTTGCAGCAAATCCATTGGCTGCCCAGCTATAAATGTGCGTCGCTTTGAATGCATGTTTTTTTTCTAACCTTTGAAGTAATATTTTCATCTTCGGCTGTTGTTCGTGCCACATTTCGGGATGTTTTTGGTGACGCTCATCTTCTTCAACTTCGCCATCGTCTTCTCTCTCTACGACGGAATCGTCAAAGGTGACGATGTGGGTGGGGTGTTTAGGATCTAATTTATTTGCAAACGCGGGGGGGGGGGGCAAACATTACGAAACTGAATAACACGGCAAGCAGGTGGCGATTAAGCATGACTTTCTCCTGTTGGTATTCGTTTTTGGGGAACTTCAAATCTTAGGCTGCGCTTCCAGCGATTGGCTCGTCAAGTTAAATTTTGTTTCGTAAGGTAATGTGTAATCTAATGAGTAGAAGTAAATTTCCAATAAAATAAATACGTTATAGAAAAATATTTTTATTTGTCCAACCACTTTTTTTGTTAAAAAGAAGACGAAAAAAAGAGCGCCTCGGCGCTCTTTTTTTGTGCTGCGAAAAAACTTATTTCGCTGCGGGGATTTCCGGTAATACTTCGCGGGCGACATCCAGCTTTTCGCGGATACGTGCGGATTTGCCAGAGCGATCGCGCTGGTAGTAGAGCTTGGCGCGGCGGACGCTACCTTTGCGTTTCACCTCGATGCTGGCGATCATGGGTGAATAGAGTTGGAAGGTACGCTCGACGCCTTCGCCGCTGGATATTTTGCGTACGATGAAGGAGCTGTTGAGGCTCTTGTTGCGCTTGGCGATGACGACGCCTTCGAAAGCCTGCACGCGTTTGCGTTCGCCTTCGACGACTTTGACGCTGACGACGACGGTGTCGCCTGGGGCGAACACGGGGATTTTTTTGTCGAGGCGGGCGATTTCTTCCTTCTCGAGGATTTGAATCAGATTCATTTGTAACTCCTTATCTAATGGCCATTGGCCTAACGTGTAGAGCAAAAATGCTTAAGCGCAATTTCGTCGCGATACTGCGTTGCTCACAAAAAATAACTCGTTAAATAGATAACTATTCCGCCTCGTTATTTTTTATTCGCGCCTTGTCTCGCTTAGAACTTGCGCTTAATCAAATGTCTTTTTGATGCACGCGTTTATTGGTTAAAAATACTTCAATTAAAACAAATATTTATTGCGATTTCATTTCCTGCTTAAACGCTTCCAGCAACTTACTATCTTCTTTACTCAACAACATTTTTTCTAACAACTCTGGTCGGCGTTGCCAGGTTTTCCCCAGGGCTTGTTTGCGTCGCCATTTTTCGATATCGGCATGATGACCGGACATCAACACGGCGGGCACGGCATCTTCTTTATATACTTCCGGTCGCGTGTAGTGCGGGCAATCGAGCAGGCCGTTCACGAAGGAATCTTGCACCGCCGATTGCGCGTCGCCCAATACGCCGGGCAGTTGTCGCACTATTGCATCGACTAACACCATGGCGGGTAACTCACCGCCGGATAAAACATAATCGCCGATGGAAATTTCTTCGTCCACCTCGCGCTTGATTAATCGTTCGTCTATCGCTTCATAACGACCGGCTATCAATATCAATCCTGCTTCGCTCGCCAATTCACATACCAAGTTATGTGTGAGCGGTTTGCCTTGCGGCGAGAGGCAAATCACTTTGGATTTACCCACGCCGCTTTGCTGCTGTCTTTGCTTCGCGGCGTGGATGGCTTTCTCCAACGGCTCGGCCAACATCACCATTCCCGGTCCGCCGCCATACGGCCTATCGTCCACAGTACGGTAATTGTCGGTGGTGAAATCACGCGGATTCCACACCTGCAACTCGTAATGCTTTTCCTTCCACGCCCGGTGCGTAATCCCGTAATGGGTCACAGCCTCGAACATCGGCGGAAATAAACTGATGACATCAAATTGCAACGCCATCAATAATCCTGCTGCCAATCGACGGTCATTTTCTTTGCCGCCAAATCAATGTCGATAATAAAAGCGTCGACATAAGGTATCAGCCGTTCGACTTCACCGCCTTTGACTACCAGCACATCGTGCGCGCCGGTCTCGAGCAATGATTCAACTTTTCCCAGCGTAATGTTTTGCTGGTTCACCACTTCTAGGCCGACCAAGTCAGCCCAGTAAAATTTTTTCTCGCCAGTGTCGGGCAATTCACTGCGCGGCACGGCGACGTCGAATCCTTTGACCAATTCAGCTGCGGTGCGGTCGGCAATTTTTTCTAAGCGCGCCACCAAGCCTTTGCTGTGCAACTCGTGCTCGGCCAGCTCGAATTTCTGCCAGCCTGTTGCAGTATTCAGCCACCAATCGGGAAAGTCAGTGAGGGTGTCGGCTTCTTCGGTGAAGGTTTTAATTTTCAGCCAGCCGCGCACGCCAAAGGGGCCGATGATGCGCCCCATGACCACCAAATGATCAGGCGGCGATTTTTGCCTGTCCACGCTTGATCAACTTCTCCACCGCATCCGACGCGATCGCGCCTTGCTTTTGCCAGAACGCAACGCGCTCCAGGTTCATGCGCAAAGAATCAGCGGCTTCTTGCTTCACGGGATTATAAAAACCCACGCGCTCAATAAAGCGACCATCGCGACGATTGCGTGAATCGGCAACGACTACGTTGTAAAACGGACGGTTCTTGGAACCACCGCGAGAAAGACGAATAACGACCATGTTGTGTGTCCTGAAAAATACTGCGCTAAAAATGACGGTTAGTGATAAAGCTGAACCCCACATTTTACGCTATTAGCCCATATCGGGGCAAGTTAGCTGTGTGAGTCGTATGAACAGCCGTCGGCGAACGGCCGCGCACCTGAAAGGAATTTTAATAACTATTTGATTTTATTGATATTTATTCTTTAAGCGTAAACGGATTAAAGTCCGTGTCGCGGTCGTAATAGTCTTCTTGCTCCGCGCGTTTAAGCCAATTGACGATTTTATACGTCATTGGCGTGAAGGCGATTTCGACACCGACTTTGGTAATAAATTGCGCCAACATCACCGTTGGTAATTTGTCGTCGGGAATAATTCCGGTACCGTAAAACGCCAGCGGATAAAATAAAAGTGAATCGACCGCTTCGCCAAAAATCGTCGAGCCGATGGTGCGGCTCCACAAGTGTTTGCCCGCCGTGAGGATTTTCATTTTCGCCAACACAAACGAATTCACAAACTCGCCGCAAGCAAAAGCGATGAGCGAAGCGAGAGCAACCCGCCACGCACCACCGAACGCGATTTCGTAAGCTTGCTGATTTTTCCACCACGGCGCGGGCGGCAAACTCACCACCACCCAGGCCATAAACGACGCAAACAACAGCGCGGCAAAGCCGGCCCAAATCACCCGACGCGAGCGCGCGTAGCCGTACACCTCGGTGAGAATGTCGCCGAATACGTACGAAATTGGAAAAAATAACACGCCGGCGCCAAAAGTGATCACGCCGATAATCGGCAAATCCAGCTGCGCACCTTTGGCCGGCCCGATGAGGTTCGAGCACAGCAACACGACGACAAACGCCGTCATCACTAGATCGAAATATTTATAATTAGCGCGAGGAGGTGAAGTCATATTTTTGTGTTGTTGAAATGACGTTGAGGTGATGAGTCAGACTGTAACTAGCTCGGAAAATTCGCGGCGGGAAAACCGGTAGGGTGCGCTCGCGGACCAAAAAAAAATCCCCTCCCTTTCAAGGGGAAGGTTAGGGGTGAGGCAGGGAATTCGGACAGCATGCTGCCCGCCTGTCGAACGGCGTTTCGATGCAGCGAAACGTGCGTCCTGCAAGGGGGGGGGGGTGGGTGGTCTCTAGTCAGCCGCAAACTAACCCAAAACTTAATTCAAATTCACCGCGCGCAATTCCCATACACCCGCAGGCGGCGCGTTGCGCCAAATAAAATTCGTTCGCGTCCAGACGAAACCGACGGGGGCAGTAAACGGCTCGCGCGGCTGGTAGGTAAACTGGATCAATTTTCGGATCGGCGATACGCGCAAAAAAGCGCAAATGCTGGCCACGGTTTCTTGCGTAATGTGGGGCGGCAGCGAACGAAACGGCAGACTCGACACCAGTGCCGTGTTCAGCGGTGCATCGGTCAAATTATCGATCACTTGCTTCGCCGTATCATTGCGCACATCAATATCGGGAAATTTTTGTTGCAGCTTGCGCGCCAGGCCCGACTCCAGCTCGACCGCAATCAACGGCACATCAGGATGCGAACCGATTAACGCTTTGGTTACCGAGCCCGTGCCGGCACCTAACTCCACCACCAAGTCAGCCCTATTCGTCGCGCGCGCCATCGCGTTGGCGAGATACTTCGACGAAGGCGCCAAGCAGCCCATCGTCGCCGGGTTTCTGATCAAAGAAATAAAAAATTGTGCAGACATATGTCTTTTCTCTTTCGAGTTTTACGGCAGGAGTAAAAAACATAAAGTCTGGCGGAGTAATCAGACCAGACAAACTAATTATGACGCAATTAATTAGCGTGAGCGATAGCTAAAGTCAAATTACCATTAAAAAATATGATAATTATAAATAAAAACAAATAGTTATATGTATTATTTATTCGCGACGAAGTGTGCATGTAGCAAGGTAAAGACGCGACAAAACGAATGGTAGCCACGGCGGCTTCAGGCTGCGCGGCGCAAAACTTGTATTTCCTCATTTGTGAACTATATTTTGATTAAGTACAAATATTATGTTCTCTTGGGAGGCGTTTTTCGGCGACAACCCGAATTTGTATAGCAAGAAATTCCATCAGAGAATTTGTTCGGAAATAATAACGGGGCCAAAGCGCAGAGATTGATGAATAAAAAATTGCAAAAGCTGTTCGTGTTTTTATTGTGTGTCATTTCCTTTTTACTCCTGATGCATTTTTTCCCCGCCAGCGTTTCCCACACCATCGCCAATCGTTTTGATCTCAATGGTGAAGCAAACGCCCCCTCATGGTTCTCCACCATCGTGCTGTTTTCCGTCGCGCTGACGGCAATCGCTATCTACACAGTAGAGGAATTAGGGGCGGCGCCTGAGCGCCTATGGCCCCGATTTTGGCTCACTTTCGCCGCCGTTTATGTATTCCTCTCGCTTGATGAAGCCGCACGTATCCACGAAATATTGGACGTCGTCCTGATTAAGTGGGTCCTCATTTATGCGCCGTTTGCCGGGGTATTTTTCATGGCCTGCGTTTACAATTTCACCGCCATCAGAAAACAAGACCCGCATCTGCGTTTTTGGATCTTGGGCGGCTTAATCGCCTACGCGGCAGGCGGTCTCGGCGCAGAATCCGTCAGCCACATCCTCCGCCCGTTGCCCAATTTTTGGCAGCAAGTCGAATACGTCATCGAAGAAGGCCTGGAAATGATTGGCATGTCGATGGTGCTGATGGGATGTCTGCAGGAACTACTGCGCGTGTATAAGCTCGCGAATCCACCGAAAGCCGCGCGAGTTAAATAAGCGCTTTATTTTGTTTTGAATTTATCTTCATGGGCTGCGCGCTGTTTTCCTGTATCACAAGAGAATAGGAGATAACCATGAAAAAATTACGCAACATCCATCCCGGCGAAATATTGCTCGAAGAATTTTTAACGCCGATGAGCCTCAGCCAAAACGCGCTCGCTTGTTCCATCAGTGTTCCGCCTCGTCGTATAAATGAAATTGTGCTCGGCAAACGTAGTGTCAGCGCAGATACGGCCTTGCGCCTTGCGCGCGTATTCGGTACGAGCGAAGCATTCTGGATGGGATTGCAGGCCGACTACGATCTTGAGTTGGCGCGCGAACAAATAGCGCCGATGTTGCGTGGGATTGAAAAGATTGCAGCCTGATAAAAAATATTCGAACCTGACCCCTTAATCCCCGTGAAGCCATCAATCACTTGCTTCGCCGTGTCATGACGCACATCTATCTCAGGGAATTTTTGTTGTAACTTCTTCGCCAGGCCCGACTCTAACTCCACCGCAATCAAGGGCACATCAGGATGTGAGCCGATCAAAGCCTTAGTCACCGAACCCGTGCCCGCGCCCAACTCAACCACCAGCTCAGCCCGATCCGTCGCCCGCGCCATAGCATTCGCGAGATACTTGGAAGAAGGCGCCAGACAACCCATCGTCGCCGGGTTTCTGATCAAGGAAATAAAAAACTGTGCGGACATTAGGTCTTTCAGTTTTGTTGGCGGAGTGAAAATGATGAAGTCTGGTGTAAGCCAGACTAGGTAACGAATTATGACGTAATTAAATTGATGGCGCGATAGTTAATTGTGAAACAATTTTTTAAAAATGATAATATATTGTATAAAATCAAATAATTACGAGTTATTGAGTAGATGTTCAGCACGGCATCTACAACACAATAATTAAACTAATTTAACTAAAAACCTAAAATTAATCTAAGGTGTTGTGACACAAACAACTCAATAAAATCAGGAGGCAATAATGGCAAAAACTATCCGAAAAAATATCAGTCCAAAAAAATCGATCCAAAAAAACAAAACACCTCTGCTTGAGCATAATAAAACCCCTGAGCTTTTTTTCGGCTTAATAGCGCCATCCGGGACAGATCTAACACAACCAATAGCCAGTTTAAAAAGTGAACTTCAAAAGCTCAGATATAAGGTTAAAGAGGTAAATTTAAGTGGCCTTATAACAAGTTTTTTAACAAAAAATACGTCCACTCAAAATGAAAAAGATAGGTTAACAAATTTAATGAGATATGGCACAGAAATTAGAGAGAAAACTTCAAGAGGAGATGCGATTGCTCTATTAGGAATTTCAGAAATACAACGTTTACGAAATCTTGAAAGTGAAGATGATATTGGAGTTGCATATATTATTAAGTCGCTAAAACATTCTGAAGAAATAAATACTTTGCGAAAAGTTTATGGCCAAGGATTTTATTCGGTATCAGTTTATTCTCCTAGGGGTTCAAGAATTAATGAGCTAGCTAGCCGAATCGAAAAGTCCAAATCCAGCAAGCATGGTTCTCGTTCAGAAGCAGAGGCCCTAGTAGAAAGAGATGAGTCTGAAAAAGGACATCCATTAGGTCAAAACGTAAAGGATGCTTTTCCGCTAGCTGATTTTTTCCTAGACGTAAGAATAAAGAAAAAAATTAATGATGAGATAAAGAGATTTATTGAATTAATTTTTTCACATCCCTATCACACGCCTACGAAAGATGAGTATGCAATGTACCATGCAAAATCTGCGGCTTTACGGTCCGCAGATTTAGGTAGGCAAGTGGGAGCATCAATTACAACAAAAAACTGTGATTTGATTTCAATTGGTTGTAATGATGTTCCTCGCTCAGGTGGTGGTTTGTACTGGCCTGATGATGAAGAGGACGGTCGAGATTTTCGTAAAGGCAATGATCCTATACATGAACAGAAGGAACAAATTCTTGGCGAGCTAATAGAGCGTTTACGTGATAATAAATGGTTGTCGAAGCCTTTAAAAGACCAAGCTCCCCAAAATTTATTAAACGAATCATTGGTCGGTAAATATAAACATGTATTTAAAGATACTTTGGTAATGAATTTGTTAGAGTTTGGTAGAAGTGTGCATGCAGAAATGGCGGCGTTGATGGATTCAGCAAGAAGAGGTGTTTCAGTAAAGGGAGCAACGCTATATACAACTACATTCCCATGCCACCTCTGCGCAAAGCATATCATCGCATCAGGTATAGACCGGGTTGTATATATTGAGCCCTATCCAAAAAGTAGGGCGCTTAATTTATTTGATGATTCAATAAGTGTTGATGGGGCGAAAGACGCATCAAATAAAATTTCTTTTGAACCATTTGTTGGAGTTGCGCCAAGGCAATATTTGAATCTTTTTGAAGCACCTATTGATAGAAAAGATAATCGAGGAAAAATAATTGATTGGCCTGCGAACGGATTCATTCCCCGAGTGAAAAGATTAACAGATACTTATATTTTTCTCGAAACTCGAATAATCGCTGAAATTATCCCCAAAATGAAGCTGGTTGCAAAATCTATTGTTTGAGTTAATATAGATGGTGTAATTTGCAATGTATGATTTACTAATAAAATAATTAAATTAACTCTAAATAGTTTGGAGGCAATTATGGCAAAACCAGCGGAGATTAACTGGGATGACCAGATAAAACAGGCTCAAGATGAAATTAAATCTTGGTCTAAGTCGGTACAATTAAATACCCGGCTTGATAAAGGCTTTAGTGCCGTAGCTGAGCCGATTCAAACAAGTTCAAAGTTAGTAGCCAAAAAGACATCGAATCAACGTGATTAATTTCAAGATAATTTGAGTCTATGGGATGGCTCATTTATTTGTGCTATCCCACCCCCGGAAATCTCCCCTTCATCCCGCGCATCATTTTTGCCATGCCGCCTTTTTGCATGCTCTTCATCATTTTCTGCATTTGTTCGAATTGATTTAACAGGCGATTCACTTCCTGTACTTGCACGCCTGCGCCGGCGGCGATGCGGCGTTTGCGTGTGGCTTTTATTAGTGCGGGGAATTGGCGTTCTTGTTTGGTCATGGAGTTGATGATGCCTTCGGTGCGGCCTAGCGCTTTGTCATCGACTTGCGGATTGCCTTGGGCGATTTTGCCCATTTGCGCGGGGAGTTTGTCCATGAGAGAACTTAAGCCGCCCATTTTTTTCATTTGTTGTAATTGGCTTTTGAAATCTTCGAGGTCGAAGTCTTTGCCTTTTTTCATTTTCAGCGCGAGCTTTTCGGCTTCGGCTTTGTCGATGCCTTGATGCGCTTGTTCGATCAGCGATAACACGTCGCCCATGCCGAGGATGCGCGAGGCCATGCGCTCGGGGTGGAAGGCTTCGAGGCCGGTGAGTTTTTCGCCGACGCCGATAAATTTGATCGGCTTTTGCGTGACGTGTCGCACTGATAGCGCCGCGCCGCCACGCGAATCGCCATCGAGTTTGGTGAGGATGATGCCGGTCAGCGGCAACGCGTCACCGAAAGCTTTGGCGACATTCACTGCGTCCTGGCCTTGCATCGCATCGACGACGAACAGGGTTTCGATGGGTTGGAGCGATGAATGTAACTGTTTGATTTCATTCATCATTTCTTCATCTATCGCGAGGCGTCCGGCGGTATCGACGATGAGCACATCATGAAAATGTTTTTTCGCGTAGTCCTGCGCGGCGAGCGCGATGTCGTTCGGTTTTTGTGCTTTGTCCGACGCGAAAAAATCCACGTCGAGTTGTTTGGCTAGCAGTTTTAATTGTTCGATGGCGGCGGGGCGATACACGTCGCAACTCACTAACAATACTTTTTTCTTTTGCTCTTTTAATAATTTCGCCAGCTTGCCGCTGCTGGTGGTTTTGCCCGATCCTTGCAAGCCGGCCATGAGAATAATCGCGGGCGGCACGGTGGCGAGGTTGATGCCTTCGCTCGTGCCGCCCATGAGTTCGATCAACTCGCGATGCACCACGCCGACCAACTCTTGTCCGGGTGACAGGCTTTGCAACACGTCGATGCCGAGGGCTTTTTCTTTCACGCGCGCGATGAAATCTTTGACCACCGGCAGGGCGACGTCGGCTTCGAGCAGCGCCATGCGCACTTCGCGCATCGCGTCTGAGATATTGTCTTCGGTCAGGCGCGATTGTCCGCGCAAGGTTTTGATTACGCCGCCGAGGCGCTGGGTTAAATTCTCAAACATGCTTGGGCTCTATATATTAAGTAGGTGAAATTTCAGGTGATGGCGCAGATGCGGTAAACTAATCGACATGATGCATAACCCAATAATCTATTTTATCACTGCATTGCTCTACGCTGCGCTGGCAACGTTTGGCTGGCGCGCGAGTTGGCGTTTGGCGGATGCGCCGCTGGCCGTGAAAACCTCGCCAGCGCCGCTGCAAATGCTGGTGCCGCTGGTCTGGGCGCTACATGGCGTGTTGCTGTTCATGTCCGTGTTTTCCAGCGAGGGTATTAATCTCGGCTTCGGCAACGCGCTGTCGTTGGTGCTGTGGTTGATGGTCGGCATTTATTGGCTGGCGAATTTTTATTACCGCTTGGCGGCAGCGAATAGTTTGGTGCTAGCAGCGGCGGCGGCGTTTGTCTTGCTACCTTTAGTTTTCCCGGCGGGGAAATTGCTCAACTACGCCGCGCCTGCGTTCAAATGGCATTTGGTCATTTCTATGCTGGCGTATAGCTTGCTCACCATCGCGGCGCTGCATGCCGTGTTGATATTGCTGCAGGAAAAACGCTTGCATCGTCGCCAAGCTTTAGCCGCGCAATCCGGTTTGCCGCCGTTGATGGCGATGGAAAATTTATTGTTCAGAATATTATGGGCTGGCTTTATTTTGCTCACTGCGACAGTCGCCAGTGGCATCTTTTTTTCCGAAGAATTATTTGGCAAAGCATTTGATTTGAGCAAACACAAAACCGTGTTTGCATTGATCTCGTGGTTGATTTTTGCCGCGCTGTTAGTCGGCAGAAAAATGTACGGCTGGCGCGGACGCACCGCCGCACGTTTTGTCATTGCCGGATTTATTGCATTATTTCTGGCTTACTTCGGCTCGAAATTCGTCATCGAAGTGATTTTGCATCGTTAATTGTAACTAATTGATTTAATTGAATTTTTTATTATATCCAAAATGCCACATTATGCGCTTCCGCTTGACACAAACGCCCGCGCTGCCAATACTTTGCTTCATACCCCGTTAAGGTTTTGCCTTGGATAATATTCCCTTAAGCGCGTTACTCATCGCGCTGGCCGTGTTGCTAGTGTCGTCCGCATATTTCTCGATCAGCGAAACCAGCATGATGGCGATGAACCGCTATCGCTTGCGCTATTTGGTCAAAGAAGGTCATCGCAGCGCGCGCTGGGCGACTGATTTGCTCGAACACACGGACCGTTTGCTCGGCGTGTTATTGCTCGGCAATAATTTACTTAACGCAGCGTCGGCATTGATCGTCGGCGAAATTACCAAGCGCGCGTTCGGCGACAGCCAATTCGC
Source organism: Pseudomonadota bacterium (assembly GCA_043769625.1). Lineage (GTDB taxonomy): Bacteria > Pseudomonadota > Gammaproteobacteria > Burkholderiales > JBEEJL01 > JBEEJL01. The sequence goes on from JAYVJD010000306.1 coordinate 34,756, forward strand.
CCTTGCCATCGCGACCGGCGCAGCGACATTTTTTATTCTGGTATTTTCAGAAATTACGCCCAAAGTATTAGGCGCAGCCTATCCAGAAAAAATCGCGCTGCCGTCGAGCTATGTGCTGAAGCCGCTGCTGAAACTTTTTTATCCCATCGTATGGTTTGTCAATTTGTTCGTCAAAGCCTTGCTGTGGCTGTTGCGCCTGAAGCCGAACACCGCAGAAGAGCATGTGCTAAGCATGGAAGAATTGCGCACGCTGGTGATGGAAGGCAGTCATTATATTCCGGCCAAACACCAGACGATTCTGCTCAATCTTTTCGAGCTGGAAAATATCACCGTCGATGACATCATGACGCCGCGTCATCGTATCGATGCGATTAATATTGATGTTTCCATAGAGGAAATCCGCGAGCAACTCGCTACCAGCCATCACACCCGCGTGCCAGTGTATGCGGGACAACTCGACAATATCATTGGCGTGTTACATGTCCGCCGCGTATTGCATCAAAGCCGCGTGGCGGAGTTGAGCGCCGAGACGCTGAAAGAAATTATGACCGAACCGTATTTCATTCCGGCCGGCACGCCGCTATTTACACAGCTCCAAAATTTCCAGGAAACCGCGCGCCGCGTCGCATTAGTGGTCGATGAATACGGTGAACTACGCGGCATGGTCACGCTGGAAGACGTGCTGGAAGAAGTTGTCGGCGAATTCACCAGCAATGCGCCATCGCGCAGCGTGCTCTACCAAAAACAGCCCGATGGCAGCGTGTTGGTCGAGGGAACGTGTTTGGTGCGCTTGCTCAATCGCAAACTCGGGATGAAGTTTGGCGTCGATGGCCCGAAAACCGTGAATGGCCTCATACTCGAACACTTTGAAGACATCCCGGACGCCGGCACCACGCTCAAAATCGACAATTACCCGATTGAAATCGTGCAGACCCAGGACCGCATGGTAAAGACCGTGCGCATCTTCCCCGCTATCGCGCCGGCCGTGACGCAGGCGGCCTGAATATCGCGGGTAAATTTTCATTTAAGCCAATCGATCGCCCGCCTTTTTGCTTTACAAGCCGCACAGCTTTAGGCATGATTCTTCATAAATAACGCCAATAAATCAGCTAACTACCTCGATTTATTGATGTTTTGCAATAAATCTGACATGACCACCGATTTTCCTGTGTGGCGTATCACTGCGCAATCCCGCTTTACGGGGTATGCTGAAATGTAAATCTGCCGGCGACTCGTGGTCCCGGCGACGGAAGAATTTTCCAGGAGAAGCACATGGCAACCGCCGTAGCGAATAGACCCAAGGCCGTGAAGCTGAATAATTATCAATGGGAAGGCCGCGATAAAAGCGGCAAACTCATCCGTGGTGATATGCGTGCGGCGAGCGATTCGATTGTCACCTCAACGCTGCGCCGCCAAGGCATCAACGTCGCCAAGGTTAAAAAAGCGCGTACTTCCGGCGGTAAAAGAATTACCGACAAAGACGTGACTATTTTCACGCGCCAATTGGCGGTGATGATGAAAGCCGGCGTGCCCTTGTTACAAGCGTTTGATATTGTCGCCAAAGGTCACTCGAATCCGTCGATGGGGCGCATGCTGACCGACATCAAAACCGAAGTCGAAACCGGTAGCAGCTTGGCCAATGCATTCAAAAAACATCCGCTGTATTTCGACGCGCTGTTTTGCAACTTGGTTGGCGCCGGTGAACAAGCCGGTATTTTGGATGGCCTGCTCGATCGTTTGGCGATTTACAAAGAAAAATCGCTGGCGTTAAAAGGTAAAATTAAATCGGCCATGGTCTATCCGATTTCGGTGTTGGTCGCAGCGTTTTTGATTACTGCTGTGATTATGATTTTCGTGATTCCCGCATTTAAAGATTTGTTCAGCGGCTTCGGCGCAGACTTGCCCGCACCGACGCAGTATGTCATTGCCCTGTCCGATATTTTTACCACTTATTGGTACCTCATTCTCGCGTTTGTGGTCGGCGTGCCGTACACATTTTTCTGGTTCTGGAAGC
>JAYVJD010000307.1:0-7595 GCA_043769625.1 Pseudomonadota bacterium
GCGGCGATTTCGCCTCGGCGGGTACGGCGAATATTTTGTACGCCAACGCGCTCAAGCGCGGCGTGGCAGAAATCACGCTTGGTCAAAAAAATTACCAGCGCGCATTGCTCGCCGCATCACCTGATTTGAATGGCGGCCATTTGTTATACGGACTGGAGTTGGCGCACAACGACGGCCCGTGGCTCAACCCCAGTGCGTTGAAAAAATTTAACAGCGTCTTGCGCTATAGCCAAGGCACGCTCGACAACGGCTACGCATTTACCGGCATGGCCTACAGCAGCAAATGGAATAGCACCGACCAGATTCCGTTACGCGCGGTGCAAAATGGCTCGCTCAACCGCTTCGGCACCATCGACCCGACCGATGGCGGCGACACCTCTCGCTATAGTATTTCGTTCGAGCAAAAAACGCGTTTGGAAAACGGCGTGTTTGCCTTCAACACTTACGCGATTCAATACAGGCTGAATTTATTTTCCAACTTCACTTATTTTCTCGACGACCCAATTAACGGCGATCAATTTGAGCAAGCGGACAGCCGCGTGATTTACGGATTGAATACCAGTCGTTCATGGTTCGGCAAACTGCGTGAAATGGAAAGCGTCAACAAAATTGGCGTCCAATTGCGTCACGACCACATCGACAATGTGGCGCTCTACAACACGGTCGCCCGCCAGCGCACCGCCCTCACCCGAGCCGACGCAGTGAAGCAAACCAACTTCGGTGTATATGCTGAAAATAGTTTGCAATGGAATGACAAACTGCGCAGCATCGTCGGGTTGCGCGCAGATAAATATCGTTTCAAAGTGCAAAGTAATATTGCGCAAAATTCCGGCAAAGCCAACGACAGCCTAGTGTCGCCAAAAATCAGCTTGATCGCAGGCCCGTGGGCCAAGACCGAGTTGTTCGCTAACCTAGGCAATGGCTTTCACAGCAACGACGCGCGCGGCTCGACCATCACGCGCGATCCAAAAACGCTGCAGCCGGTTGAGAAAGTCAGCCCCCTGGTAAAATCGCGCGGCAGCGAGTTGGGCTTGCGCACGGAAATAATTCCTCAACTACAAACCTCGCTCGCGCTGTGGCGACTGGAACTCGATTCGGAATTATTATTCGTCGGCGACGCAGGCACGACCGAAGCCTCGCGCCCAAGCAAACGTTTCGGAGCTGAATGGAGCGCGCATTACACGCCGTATAAATGGCTGCTGCTCGATTTGCATCTTTCAGGCTCGAAAGCCCGGTTCACCGACACAAATGCGGCAGGCGATCTCATCCCCGGCGCCATCGACAAACTCGCCTCGGCCGGCATCACTATCGATAAACTGAATAATTTTTTCGGCAGCCTGCAACTGCGTTACTTCGGCCCGCGCCCGTTGATTGAAGATGGCAGCAAAAATTCAGCGGCGACAACAATGGTAAATGTACGCGGCGGTTATCAATTCACTCCCAAATGGAAAGCCAGTATCGACGTGTTTAATGTATTCAACCGGCCAGCCAGCGACATCGATTACTTCTACACCTCAAAACTCAAGAATGAAATCGCACCGATTGACGACATTCATTTTCACCCGGTTGAGCCGCGCAATGTGCGCTTTAGTTTGATCGGGAATTTTTAACCGAAACAATCCGCTTACCCAGCTTCGATTGATTGATATGAAGCGACCAACCCCCGAAGTAGGCTGGCGCTGATAAGCCCAGCAACTCTCCGTTGAAAAGCTGGGCCTATCAGCACCAGCCTAGCAAACCAGTAAGACATCCCTTCTGGCACGTAACTTGCCGTACCTTATTGCAGCGCCAATTTCCCCCATTGAATGATCCGCATCCTGGCTGTTGGGCGGGGCATCTGCGCCATTAGGGGCATTTCAGCCCCCAATTGTGGTTGAAATTTCAACTGTGACATCGGAAATTTAACGCCATGGAGGATACCAACATGAATAACTCTCACCGATTTTTGAATCGCATTGCATTATTTGTTTTTATGTTTCTGGCGACCATAGCTGCGTCCTGCGGCGGCGGAAGCGATTACTCGGCCCCCGCACCGACGCCCACCCCCACACCGGCTCCGACGACGACCAGCTTCACCGCCACTTTGTTTGGCGCGCAGGAAGTCGCCAATATCTCATCTCCTGCCGTGGGATTTGGTTCGGTAAGCTTAATCGAAGATACGGCAACCAACACTAACACCTTGAGCGGCAGCATCACCACCATGGGCATCGCCGCGACTGCTGCACACATACACGGTCCTGCGGCTGGCGGCGTCAACGCATCGGTCTTGTTCGGCCTGACCGAATCGCCCGCCGGCAGCGGCGTGTGGAGTGTGCCAGCCGCGACGACGCTCACTAGCGCGCAAGTTGCCAGCTTGAAAGCGGGCGAAATGTATTTCAATGCGCATACGCCGGCCAACACCAGTGGTGAAATCCGCGGACAGATCGGACGCGATGTACGCACCGCAGCTTTGTCAGGTGCACAGGAAGTACCGGTGAATGCCTCCACCGCCACTGGCAAAGGCGTAGTAATCGTAGATCCTGTGACAAAAAACATGAGTGCCAGCGTGACGACGACGGGCATTACCGGCACTGTGGCGCACATCCACGAAGAAGTCGTCGGCACTAGCGGCGGCGTGGTGTTCCCGTTGGCGGAAACTGCCGCCGCCAGCGGCATCTGGACCGGCACCGCAACGCTGAGCGATGCGCAATACACGGCGCTGAAATCCGGCCGTTATTATTTCAACGTACATAGCGCCGCCTTCCCTGCCGGCGAAATCCGTGGACAAATCGGGCCGGTGTTCGGCACGACGAGCTTAACCGGCGCGCAGGAAGTGCCGGCCAATGCTTCCGCCGCTACCGGCACAGGCATATTCGTTATCAATCCCGTTACATTGGCCGTCAGCGTCGGCTTAAAAACCAACGGCATCGTCGGCGGCAATGTGGCGCATGTACACGGCCCCGCTGCCGCAGGCACCAATGCACCAGCCATCGTTGGTCTGACGCAATCGGCGGCCGACAGCGGCAACTGGAGTGCAGCCGCCAACGCCGTGCTTACACCCGCGCAGTTTACGAGCTTGCTCGACGGTTTGTTGTATTTCAACGCGCATAGTCAACCGACCTATCCCGGCGGTGAAATTCGCGGGCAAATTAGTGTTAAGTAAAATATTTAATATAATCAAATAGTTATGTAAACTTGTAATATTCTTCTTTTCGCATGCTTGATTAGGGATTCGCAAGCCGCCGTTGTAAAATGGCGGCTTTCGTTTTTCTGGAACTGTCATGCGCGTCTCGCAATTTTTTATTTCCACCATGAAAGAAGCCCCGGCTGAAGCCGAGTTGGTCAGTCACAAACTGATGCTGCGCGCGGGGCTGATCAAAAAACTCGGCAGCGGGCTTTACACCTGGATGCCGCTCGGCTTGCGCGTATTGCGCAAGGTGGAAAATATTGTGCGTGAAGAAATGGACGCGGCGGGCGCGGTGGAGTTGCTGATGCCGGCGATACAACCGGCGGAGTTGTGGCAGGAGAGCGGACGCTGGGATGTATTCGGCCCGCAGATGCTGCGCATCAAAGACCGGCACGAGCGCGATTTTTGTTTCGGCCCGACGCATGAAGAAGTGATCAGCGACATCGCGCGACGCGAAATTAAAAGCTATCGCCAATTGCCGCTGAATTTTTATCAGATACAAATGAAATTCCGCGACGAAATCCGCCCGCGTTTCGGCGTGATGCGCGCGCGCGAATTCATGATGAAAGATGCGTATTCCTTCCATGCTGATTATGCTTCGCTGGAAAAAACCTATCACGACATGCACAACGCGTATTCGCGCATTTTCACGCGGCTCGGTTTGAAATTCCGCCCGGTTGCGGCGGATCCCGGCGCGATAGGCGGATCAGGCTCGCATGAGTTTCATGTATTGGCCGATTCCGGCGAAGATGCGATCGCGTTCTGCCCGACTTCCGATTACGCCGCGAATGTGGAACTGGCCGAAGGTATCGCGCCGAAAAATCCGCGCGCAGCTGCGACGCAAGCGCTGCAAAAAGTCGCCACGCCGAACAAAAAAACCTGCGAGGACGTCAGTGCATTTTTGAACTTACCGCTACAAAAAACCGTCAAGGCCTTGGTGGTGATGGGTGGGGATAATCAACTCACGATGTTGTTACTACGCGGCGATCACCAGCTGAATGAAATCAAAGCGGCGAAATTATTTGCCGACGGTTTTCGCCTGGCGACCGAAGTGGAAATCCGCGCGGCGCTGAATACTGCACCGGGTTATCTTGGGCCAGTCGGTTTGAAACTACCCATCATCGCCGACCGCACTGTCGCGGCGATGAGCGATTTTGTCTGCGGCGCGAATGACGATGGCTTCCATTTAACTGGCGTCAATTTCGGTCGCGATCTGGCTGAACCGGCACAAATTGCCGACATCAGAAATGTCGTCAGCGGCGACATTTCGCCTGACGGCAAAGGCACGCTGGAACTCTGTCGCGGTATCGAAGTCGGACACATTTTTCAATTGCGCACTAAATATTCCGAAGCAATGAAAGTGACCTTCCTCGATGAGGGCGGCAAATCGCAAATAACGGAAATGGGCTGCTACGGCATCGGCGTATCGCGCATTGTCGCAGCGGCGATTGAGCAAAACCACGACGAGCGCGGGATTATCTGGCCGCAATCAATGGCGCCATTCCAAGTTAGCCTGCTCGCCATCGGCATGAAAAAAAGCGCAGCGGTCAAAACTGTGGTAGAAAAAATTTATAGCGATTTGCGTACGGCCGGCATTGATGTGTTGCTGGACGATAGAGACGAACGTCCCGGCGTAATGTTTGCCGACCATGAGTTGATGGGCATTCCCCATCGCGTGGTGGTCGGCGATCGCGGTTTGCAAAACGGCGAAGTGGAATATCAAGCACGGCGCGAGGGACAGATGTTAACTGTGTCACTGCAAAATGTACTGAGTCATCTACAATCTAAATTGTTCACCCAATAGATTTAGGCGAAATATAAATTGTTTAATATAATCAAATACTTAGTAATAATCGCTTTAGCCAGCGCAGGCTCGCTTGCCCATGCAGGCACGCAAACGCAGGAAATGTTGTCGGCCAGCGTACGCGCCAATTTGTCGCGCACGGTGAGCGATCAAGGCGTAACGAAAAATATTTTTAGCTCGCCGACGGAAGAGCGCCGCTGGCTAGACACCATGGGCAGCAAGCTATTGAAATCATTTCCAGTACAAGCTGAACGCGAGGATTTTTTGCGCACGGTGCATTACGAAGCGACGCGCGCCGGACTCGATCCGCAAATGGTATTGGGTTTGATTCAAGTTGAAAGTGGTTTCAAGAAATATGCCGTGTCGTCGGCGAGTGCGCGCGGCTATATGCAGGTGATGCCATTCTGGGTGAAAGACATTGGCACGCCGGACATGAGCTTGTTTAACTTGCGCACCAATTTGCGTTTCGGCTGCACCATCATGCGCCACTACCTCGACATCGAGCGCGGCAATTTATTCCGTGCACTCGGCCGCTATAACGGCAGCCTGGGTCGCCCGGAGTATCCCAACATGGTGTTAGCGGCGTGGAAGCGTAGCTGGGATCACCCCGTCGCGCGCACCGCGCAAAACGAAACGGGTATTCAAATTAATTAATTTTGATCCAGTTTGCCGGTCTCGATCAACTGAATGATTTCGATGCCGTGCATTAAGCCGCGACGCTTATGCTTTAAATTGCCTTCGGGGTCGTACAACAACGTTGTCGGCAACGAATCGACATGGCCGAACGCTCGCTCACTTTGATCGCCGTCCATTCCATACACTAAGGGATAAGCCATTTTGTGTTTCTTGGCAAAATCGGCGGCCTGTTTCGGATCGCCATAGTGCATTGCGACACCGAGCATCGCCAAGTCGGCTTTTTTGCGTGACTCATATAGCGCATTAAAATCAGGAATTTCTTCCAGACACGGCGCGCACCAAGTGGCCCAAAAATTCACCACCAGCCATTTGCCTTTGTATTGGTCCAAGGTCAGTTTTTTGCCCTGCGCATCGACTAATTCAAACGCTGACGCGCTACTCATGCCGAGCAGGAAAAAAGCGACGATCAACAAATTTTTGCTTCCTCTAAGCTGCATTTTCATGCCCCTCTTTAAGTATTAGATGCAAGGCTATGATTATAAATTGAATTTGTCAACTTTTGCCAAACCTGTGTAACATGACATATGGCTTTAGTTATAGCTCAGGTATATTGCTAAAATCGTAGCGCGTTCTAAATAAAACATTATTGTGTCTGCAATATTCAAAAACATTTGGCTTATCGAAAATAATCTAAACATCTCATGTCGCTAAAACTATCTGTCCCCGCCATCGACCCCTCCAACAACGCCACACCGGAAACCCGGCCGCGCCATGTACAAACGTGGATCGACTCCTTGCCGTTGTCACAGGTTTTCGAAGCGTCGCGTAGTGTAACGCGCAATTTGAGTGAGCTAAATCGCGTACGGCTCTCCGACGAAGATCGTTTGCGCTTGATGGAGATTTTTCACCCCATCATCGCGACGCTGCAAGAAGAGCTCGGTCACAATTATACCGGCGTTGCCCTACCCTTACCGACTAAGGCAAGAGAAGCCGCCGCGCTGGCGCGGGAGATGCTGGTCGAAACCAGTTACGCCTACAAACTCGCGTTGCTGGATAAAAGCGTGAAGACCGGATTATTCAGCGCCAAACGTACCTCCGCTGTGCCGGTCGGTCGCGCTATTGCGGCGCTGAGCGAGATCCTCACAACCAGCTATCGCTCTTACAATCCTACGCCTGCTGGTGTGTGGTTTGAGATTCATCAGCTGTATCGGCACGCGTCGCAAGAAGGTTTGCTCGATACGACGCCGGATGATAAATCCGACAGCCCACATTTAGTTTACAAAAAAGCCTTATTACTCGCGCTGGCCGACCCGTATCACTTAGTGCACGACGCGCAAGATTCAGTACAACGAGTGATTCACGACAACGCCTCGAGCCTGTTGCTGCAAAACAATATTCCCGATGCCGTCATGCCGGGATTATTTTCTGTCAACACTTTGAGCGATATGCCGCCGCGCCCCGTAGCGCTGCAACAAACGGAACGCGACCGGACGCACGACCTGCTGTTGCAAACCTATGACTTAGTGCATCGAATTGACCGGCTCGCGGCGCAGGCCGAATCCACCACGCGTAGCGGCGCAGTGCGGCCGCGTGATACCGGCCATCTGCGTCGCTTGTCGCAATTATGGAGCGCGCCGCCAAAGCGAATTTTCCGGCGCTCGTCAACGCAAGCATCGGTACAACTCTGCTTCGGCATGAAGCCGACACACTATTTCATCGGCGCAGACGCGAAAGTACGCGAAGCAGCCACGGCAACCAGCAAGGAGTCATTGCTCAGCACGATGAAAATGGCAGCGCTGCAGTTATCCAGCAATTGGGAAACGTTTAGCTTCAGCGAGTGCGATTTGATTAACCAGAGCGCGGGCGGCCTGAAACTCCGCCGCGATGCGCTAAACGCGCAAGAGTTACGCGTGGGCGAAATCGTCGGCGTACGCCAATCAACGTTTGGCGGACAATCGCTAGGCGTATCGGTCGGCAGCGTACGTTGGG
>JAYVJD010000308.1:0-7558 GCA_043769625.1 Pseudomonadota bacterium
ATCAACCACCCTTTGGGTAAAAACATGATAGGCGCGTTTTACCAGCCGCAACTCGTTCTGTGCGATTTAAGCACGCTCAATACCCTGCCTGCACGCGAATTGATGGCTCTGCCCGTGTTTTTTTTGTATCAAGCGATTGAGCAAACCGATTGCGCCGGTACCGGTGCTGGCTTCCTGTTGCTTTTCCAATAATCGATTCACAAAATCAATCGCGCGCATTTCCAGAATGAGCGGCGTGTTGAAACTGATTTCATTCAGGCGATCAATAATTTCCTGCGATTTGTCTGGTACGTCGTCGCGTTTGATCGGGTTGACTTCGACGATGACGATGTCGCGCGTTTCCGTGTTGTCATACAAAGGGAATAGCGGCGGATTGCCCATATAGCCGCCGTCCCAATAATGTTCGCCTTTGATTTCGACCGCTTGAAATAAAAACGGCAAACAGGAAGACGCCAACAAAACATCGCCGCTGATTTCATCATGCTCGAAAACTTTTGCGCGACCGCTGCGCACGTTGGTGGCGCAGATATACAGCTTGACCGGGCTTTCTTTGCGCAAGCGGGCAAAATTAATTTGCCGAGCCAGCAGGTCGCGCATCGGATTCAAATTGAATGGATTCATTTGATACGGCGAAAACATGCGGCTCATCAGATCAAAGCCGGTGCCGGCCATATCATTAAGCCCGGTAAAGTTGAACAACGAGGCGCTCGGGGTTTCCGATACCGCTTTCCAGAAATCATGCAGGGCTTTTTTTGCCCCGGTCGTGCCGTTATCGAGCAGGCCGTCGGCGAATACCACTGCGTTCATCGCGCCCGCGCTGGCACCAGTGATGCCGTCAATCGCGAGGCCATCTTGCTCGAGCAAACGATCCAGCACGCCCCAAGTAAAGGCGCCGTGTGAGCCGCCGCCTTGCAGTGCGAGATTGATGGTGCGCGTTTTCGTACCGTTGCCGTTAGCCATTTATTCGGCGACCCAGCCGCCGTCCATTGGTATTGCCGCTCCGTTGAAAGAGGTGCCGCCTTCGCTACACAGAAATACTGAGAAGGCAGCAATTTCTTGCACCGTAACAAAACGTTTATTCGGTTGCTTGGCCAGCATGATGTCGCGAATCACATTTTCGCGCGGAATATTATTCGCGCGCGCTTGGTCGTCGATTTGCTTTTCGACTAATGGCGTCAACACATAGCCGGGGCAAATCGCGTTGCAGGTGACGCCATCCTGGGCGCCTTCCAGCGCGGTGACTTTGGTCAAGCCGACCACGCCGTGTTTTGCCGCGACGTAAGCGGATTTATACGCCGATGCGACCAGACCGTGCGCCGAGGCGATGTTAATAATGCGGCCCCATTTTTTTGCTTTCATCACCGGCAGCGCAGCTTTGGTGGTGTGAAACGCTGAGGACAAATTGATGGCAATAATCGCATCCCATTTTTCCAGCGGGAAGTCAGCGATAGGCGAGACGAATTGAATCCCCGCGTTGTTCACCAGAATATCCACACCGCCGAAAAGTTTATTAGCGTCCGCCATCATCGCAGCGATGTCTGCCGGCTTGCTCATGTCAGCGGCCGAATAATGCACGTCGGTTCTATGCTCGGTAGCCATGTTTGCGCGCAGTTTTTCAATTTCCGCTGCGTCGCCAAAACCATTCAGCATGATTTTGCAGCCCTCTGCGGCAAATGCTTTAGCGATGGCAAGGCCGATGCCGCTGGTGGAGCCGGTGACGACGACCGATTTATTTTTTAACGGGGAAGTATTCATGCAGAGTCCTTAAAGATAAAACCCGAATCGAATCAGGCTTTAGATTTTTTCAGTGGCGGCGGGATTGCGATACCAACGCGGGTAAAATTTGGCTACGGCAGGGCCGGTAGAAACCAAGGCGTGGCAGCCGTCGAGTTGAAACGGTTTTTTGTCTGCGTGGCGCAAATGCGGATTTTGTCCCGCCATGGTTTGGATCGCGCCGGTGGCGATGTTGCCGATAAGCTCGGTGATATGCGTGCAGCCTTTTTCACGGCCGAATAATTCTTTGATGTGATTGCTGAAACCCGGGCGAATCGCGAGGCCGATGAGTTTTTTGTATTCCGGCGTAATGCTGTCGCAAAAGCCGCGATACGGCATCGCTTCGGTCGAAGCGCTCGCATCTTTTATATGCAGCATGTCATCGACGGTGATGCGCAACCACATTTCATGGATTGGCGTGCCTTTGGGCCGCATGCCGTCCGAGACGTTGAAGTCAAAGTCTTTGGTGTCGGTGAGATGGCCTTCGATATCCCATAAGCCATCGGCGCGTTTGTAACCTTCGACGGTGATGGAGCGCAAATGCAGGCGTTCGCGTGCAGCGGGGAGGGGTAGCGGCATGATTTTTCCTACCGAAGAAATGGTAAAAAGTTAAATATAATCATATACTTATAGTTTAACCGACTTTGCTGCAAAGCGTCATTTTACCAGTGTTACGGGCACCGTGGAGCGTTCAATCACTTGCGTCGCAACCGAGCCGAGTATCAGCTTGGTCAGCGCGTTTTCACCGCGCGCGCCCATGATGATTTGATCGCAGTGTTTTTCTTGGGCAAACGCGATAATGGTGTCGGCCGGCGCGCCGACGCCGATGTGATGTTGATAGATTATTTTCGCCTCATCGAGCAAGGCGCGCGCAGGCTGTAACGCTAACTCGCCTTGTTCGCGTTGATAATCGTGCACTTGTTTTTCACTGACAAACATTTTCGCATGGCCGGATTGCAAACCGGCTTGTACGTTGAGCAAGTGAATTTCAGCAGAAAATTTTTGCGCCTGCATTAAAGCAAAGCGCACGGCGTTTTGTGAATGCGGCGAACCATCGACCGGAATAAGTAAATTCATGATTATTTTTTCTCCTGCGTTGATTCATTGTCGTGTGCCAGATCGAGCAGTGGCGCGGCGGCATGCGGCGCGCGGCGCGACAGCCACGTGCCGAGGCCCACGACAAATATCGCGCAAGCAATCGCCACCGCCGTGGATAAATGATGCGGCTGTTGTGCTGCCCAGGATTTAATGGCGGGATCGCTGAAAGCCATTTCGCCCGCGACATAGCCAAGCAAGGCCGCGCCAAGCGTGACGATAATCGGGAAGCGCTCCATCAACTTCATAATGATTGCGCTACCGAAAATAATCAGCGGTATGCTGATCAGCAGCCCAGTGATAATCAACGGGATGTTGCCGTTTGCCGCGGCCGCGACGCCGAGCACGTTATCGAGACTCATCACTACGTCGGCGATGATAATGGTGCGGATAGCGCCTTTGAGATTGCTATGCGACTCGATGCCGTCGCCTTCGCCGTCATCATGCAACAGTAGTTTGACGCCGATCCACAACAACAGCGCGGCACCGACTAATTTCAAAAACGGCACTTCGAGTAAATATACGGCAAAAAAAGTCAGCACCACACGGCACAAAATCGCGCCAGCGCTGCCAAACAAGATACCCTTCTTTTGTAAATCGGCCGGCAAAGAGCGACACGCGAGGGCAATCACCACGGCGTTGTCGCCGGATAAAATAATATTTACGCCAATAATTTGCAGCAACGCAATCCAGTTTTTTGGGTCAAGTAGAAATTCGAGCATATTATTTTCAGAAGTTTTGATTGAGTGCGCACTATAAAATAGTTATCGTGTTGTGTCACCTTGGTGATATACTAAAGATTCTGTAACTTATTGTTTTAATTGAATATTTTATATGCCTAATTTGAAATATATTTGTCGATGGTGTTGCTTTTTCGCGCTGGTGGGCGTAGCCCAGAGTTTTGCTGCCACCGACGAAGAGTTCATCGCCGCGCGCGACGCTTATCGTGCGCGCGATCAAAAGCAACTCGACAAACTGGTGCCCAAGTTGCAAGGCCATGTGTTGGAATCGTATGCGCAGTTCTGGCAGATCAATAGCCGGATCAAAGAAGCCAGCGCCACCGAAGTGCGCCAGTTTGTCGCGCAATATCCCGATAGCGTACTGGCTGAATCACTACTCGGCGAGTGGTTGCGCCAACAAGGCCAACAAAAAAACTGGGTGGCTTTTGATGAAGATTTTACCAAGCTGAAAAACCCGGATGCCGAGCTCAGCTGTTTTTCATTACAAGCACGCATGCTGAACAAAGACCCGGACGCGCTGAAAGAAGGCCGCACTTTTTGGTTTAACGGCAAGCCGCAGCCGGAGAGTTGTCAGCCGGTGTTTGACGCGATGATGACACAACGCGTGATTATGGCGCCGGACGTGTGGACACGCATTCGTCTGGCGTTCGAGGCCGGCAGCGTCAGCTTGGCGCGCAGGCTGAATCAGAACGTGCCGCCGAATGAGCAAATGAACGACAAGCTGATCGTCGCCGCTTACGACACGCCGCAATTGTCGTTGGAAAAAAATAATGTGGATTACAAATCACGCGGCGGGCGCGAAGTCGCCATGTTTGCCGTGCATCGTTTGGCGCATACCCAGGCATCCCTCGCGGCAATGCGCTGGACGACCATGCAGGAAAAATTCAGCCCACCGGAACGTAGTTATGCCTGGGGGCTGATTGGCTTTGAAGGCGCGCGCAACCATGAGCCGCTCGCCATCGACTGGTATCGCAATGCAGAAGTCAGCAATATGTCCGACACGCATATCGCCTGGCGCGTGCGTGCCGCCTTGCGTGTGCGTGCTTGGGGCGATGTGTTGTCGAGCATCGAGCAACTGTCGCCGCCCGAGCAACGCGAAAGCAATTGGCGCTATTGGAAAGGCCGCGCATTAAAAGAGTTGGGCCGAAACGATGCGGCGAACGAAATCCTGTTGCCATTATCCAAAGAATATTTATTTTATGGCTTGCTCGCTGCCGAGGAAATCGGCGCCGCAACGCTGACTTTGCCCGCTACGGAGGCCAAAGGACAAGCGGAAGAAATAAAAACGGTGGAGCAGAGGGCAGATATTCAGCGCGCGATTGCCCTACATCGTCTCGGCCTGGATGCCGACGGTGCGAAGGAATGGATCGCCGCCGTGCGCTCGCTCAATGATGGTCAATTATTAGCTGCGTCGGAATTAGCGCGCAAAGCCAACTGGCCGGAACGTTCGATTAACACCGCCGACAAAACCTTGGCGTCGCATGATTTCAGTTTGCGCTACCCGACGCCGTTCGAAGCGCCGATGCGCGACCATGCAAAAAAGAATGGCGTCGATGAAGCGTGGGTGTTTGGTTTGGTGCGACAGGAAAGCCGCTTCATGGCCGATGTGCGTTCACGCGCGGGCGCGATGGGTTTGATGCAAATCATGCCGGCGACTGGGCAATGGTTGGCAAAAAAAGCCGGACTGAAAAACTTCCAAGGCAATACGGTGATCCAACCCGATACCAATATTTCGCTCGGAACTTATTATTTGAAATATTTAATCGAAGAACTCGCGCACCCGGTTCTCGCCACGGCTGCCTATAACGCCGGCCCCTCGCGCGCTAAACGTTGGCGCGACGACAAGCCGCTTGAAGGTGCGATTTATGCCGAGACTATTCCGTTTACGGAAACGCGCGATTACGTCAAAAAAGTGATGAGCAATGCCATGTTTTATACCGCCCGACTGGGCTTGCCGGCGCAGACCTTGAAGCAACGTATGGGCACCATACCGGCGCGGCCCAGCGGCACAGCCGATGCCGACAGCACCAAGCCTGATTAATAGAAAATCTCTCGAAAACGTCCGCAAAATGAGCGCGAATAAAATTTGTATCCTCGGCGGCAGCGGCTTTATCGGCTGTCACATTGCGCAGCAACTGGCGGCGCAAAATAAATCAGTGCGCATCGTGACATCGAAACGCGACCACGCCAAAGCGCTGTTTGTGTTGCCGTCGGTGGAAATTATGGAAGCGAATATCCATGACGCAATCGATTTGGCCCGCGCATTTTCCGGCTGCGATAGCGTGATCAATCTGGTCGGCGTATTGCATGACAGCCGCAAAGCCGGGCAAGGATTCCAGCGCGCCCACGTCGAGCTCACGCGCAAAGTGATTGCGGCATGCAAAGCGAATGGCATCGAGCGCCTATTGCACATGAGCGCGCTGAAGGCCGATGTTAATGGACCGAGCGCGTATTTGCGCTCGAAAGGCGAAGCCGAAGGATTGCTGCGTAACGCTAATTTAGCTTCTACTATTTTTTGCCCATCGGTGGTGTTTGGTCGCGGCGATCGTTTCTTGAATTTATTTGCCGCGCTGCTGGCTGTTACGCCGGTACTGCCTTTGGCCGGGGCGAATGCTAAATTTCAACCGATTTGGGTCGAGGATGTGGCGCGCGCGTTTGTGCACAGCATCGATAATTCCGCCACGATTGGCCAAACGTATAATTTGTGTGGTCCGCGCATTTATAGCTTGCGCGAACTGGTGCAATTCGTAGCGCGGGCAAAAGGCCTGAAGCGGCTGGTAGTGGGCTTGCCTGGTCCGATTGCCTATTTACAGGCGCTGGCGATGGAATATCTGCCGGGCCAATTGATGTCGCGCGATAATTTGTTATCGATGCGAGCTGATAACGTTTGTGGCTGCGATTTTCCCGCGACGTTTGGTTTTACCCCGGCAGCATTGGAAGAAATCGCGCCGCAATTTTTAGCGCCAGCGAACCTGCGCAGCCGGTTTGATCGCTATCGTACCAACGCTGAACGCTGATCAATAGCGGACGCCTACGCCCAAGCCACCGAACCAATCCGGGTTATTTATCGAAAGTCCCTTGCCCACACTGGCGTTAAGACGAACACGTTTGTTGAATCGATGATACAGCGACATACTAATGTCGCGCCCAGCCAATGACGTCGTGCTCGATGGCCGGCGATAACCATAAAATAATTCCACATCGTTCATATCGTTGATCGAATAAAGCATCCCGGTCCAGGCGTAAGGGGCATCGACCAAACGCGATTCCGGATACGGCTTGCTGCGCCAGCGATATCCGACGCCGAGCAAAGGCGTGAAATCACCGAAGCCACGCGAGAATTCGAAATCGATGGAATAGTCGGTCTTGCCGGTACCCAAGCCTTTATTCGGGTCGGCCGTGCCGAAACGGATCTTGCCGGTCAGGGTGAGATCGATGCGGTCTTCTTCTTTAGGCAAACTGTAGCTCAGCGCTAAAGTCAGATTACCACGGCCGGAAACTTTGTCGGTTTGTCGTGTCGTCGGGCAGTTGCTGTCGCAAATGACGCCATCTTCCTGATCAATGACAATATCGCTTTCCGATTTACTCCACACATACGGCATGGAAATTTTCAGGCTCACGCGCTCCCAATCGTATTGCCCGGAAACGGAAGCAAAGGTATCAACGAATTTATCCGGCGTGCCGTAATGGCCTTTTGCATAATCGGTGCGCAAACCGAATTTCCATGCGCCGGAGTCAGTCGTTTCGCCGGGTAAAGTGCGTTCTTGCGCGAGACTTGTAATAGGAAAAAATATTAATATAATCAATATGTTATAAATATTCATAGATTCTTTCAAAATTATTCTGGCAGAATATTTTCCGGCCACATCGCAGGACCCATTTTGATAAAGCTATGCAGCGCAGGCAATAAATTTTCCAACGACGGGCGCGCTTGCGCGTCATATGCCATG
>JAYVJD010000309.1:0-2784 GCA_043769625.1 Pseudomonadota bacterium
GTGTATAGTGGCGCTGGAGATAGGATAAAAAATAGTTAGCTTAAACAATGAAAATATTTGTCATCAGCTTAACGCGCGCGCGCGATCGCCGCGAGCACATCACACGTCGGTTGACGGAACTCGGTGTCGCATTCGAGTTTTTCGATGCGATAGATGGCGCTACGAGCAAGGATCCGGTGCTGGCGCGCTACGACCACGCGACACGAGTGAAAAAACTCGGCTACGGCATGCGCCCGGGCGAAATCGGCGTCTATGCCAGCCATTATTTACTCTGGCAGTGGTGCGTCGAAAATAACGCGCCGTGTATCGTGCTGGAAGATGATGTTGAATTCAGCGACGATTTTAGTCGGGTGATCACGTGGCTGGAACAACATATTGCGCGACATGGCTTTGTACGTATCGGCTGGGTGTTTGATCGGCCGTTTCGCGCGCTGGGAAGCGCAGTGGGCAATCGACATTTGGGCAAGCATCTCAAAGGCCCGCGCGGCGGGCAGGGCTATGCTATTCATCCTGCTGCTGCTAGAAAATATCTCGCACAGAGCGAAAGTTGGAGCGAGCCGATGGACGATTACATGGATATGGAATGGCGACATGGGGTATTGATGTTGGCACTCTACCCTGCGCCAGTGTGGGCGCTGGATCGGTTCGAATCGACTATCGGCGCACGGCCAAAGCAACCAATGCCGCTCAGTTGGAAATTACGCCGCGAAATATATCAGGCGTGGGTGCGGCTGCGCGCTGTTATGTTCAACGCAATCTGGCGCATTAAATTAGCGTGGAAGAGACCATCAGACGACTGACGCGCTGTCGTCACGAAATAAAAAACGCCGGACAAGCCGGCGTTTTTATTTGATCCTGTTTGCGCGTTTACAAATCGCCCCACAGCAGTTTCTTGGTCACATCTATCACGCCATCATTATTATTGTCCAACTCCAAGTTGACATAGGTACTGTCCAGCGCCGTAATAAACAGCGTTGAATTATTTCCTGCCAGCTTCAACTTACCCGTGCTCGGATTGGCGTTGCTGGCAATCACGCCCTGAAAAGGATTGATGGTCGTGAGCGTAACCGGGCCACCCAAACTCGAATCGGTAATGATGCCTTGCATGCTGCTGATGAATGCACCGGTAAACGTGTTGACGGTTTTATTATTCAAATAGCTACTGAAATTGATTGAGTTAGCTCCCACTGACAAAGTATAGGAAGGCATACCGAACGAGGAGGCCAAATTTTTAGTCGCCGCGGTATTTACAATCCCAATCGCCATCGTGCCGTTGGTGTTCACCGTACCCAAGGTGGCCGAAGTAAAGCTCAAATTGGTGGACACGGCATTAAACGCAATCTCCGTATCCGTGCCCGTCACACCGGTGCCCGATAGCTTGGTGAAGGTGGTAAGCATCTCACCGTTAATGGCCGGCGCGGTCGGCGCTGTTAAGCAATTAGCAAAGATCAATTTGACTGAATCGCCAGCGGTGGGTGTAAGGCTTCCATCGGCATCATTTTCAGTGGTAGCTACCGTGCCGCCGCTTGCACAGGCCTTTGACGTGTTGGCTACCGCGCCGGCCACGTTTTGCGCGGCGAAACCCTAATGTAAAATTTGCTGAATTTGCGTTGCTACAAAATCTTTAACGCTGAACTTCGGGGTGGATTGAGTCACCACGCCGGCAGCCAACGCGATTTGTTGAAACGCCAAAAGATCAGTGCTGGAGTAGGCGTTCGACGCGACGGCTTGCATATTGGTTGAAGTAATCACCAGCGCGGTTGGCGCAGGATTTGGCACCGGAACGGGTGTTGACGAGCCACCACCACCACCGCAAGCGCTGAGCGTAGCGACGACAAGCAGTGCGGGAAACAACGGGTTCATTTTTTTCATTGGTATCTCCATTAGGCTCAATTTTTAAAAGGGGTATTGCGTGTTGTCACGAAATTCTCGACTAAGTATAAATACAACCAGGATTTTATGCAGTGCGTTGAAGCACAAACACGAATACATTATAACCATATGATTATATTAATATTAATATTGATGCCGCCATGACAGTTGTATTCCATAAAGTCGAGTAGTGCTGGCAGGCTCAAAAAAATCGCCAATCACTACACCCTTGCGAAATAACGGCTTCGCCGCGCTTACATTAGTGCGCCACCCGGTTGCGTAAGGCGCGAGCATCCACGTATTTGCCTGATCTACACGGTAGTGCCACGGCACACTGACGCGCCACCCGTGTTGTGCATTCAGCGTAAGGCCCGCCGCTGTATCGTACAAGCCTTTAAAGTCCACATCCAGAGTGGGGCTCAGCAAACGTAACCAGCGCGCATCCAGCGCGACCCGATGTTGTGTTTGTCGAAATAGCGTGGTGTCGCCGCCGAGATAAAAGAAGCGCTGGCGATAGGTTTCGTCGAGGCCCGCCACATTACCGACGACTTCGATGTCACGCTGCCAGCGCCAGTAGCCGACGCCGCTATACACACTGACATCGTCGGTGTGGCTGATAGTAAAACGCCTGCTCGCCTGCACGGACACTTCACGAATATTTTCCATCGTGCGAGTAAAAATTTTTCTGCCGCCGCTACTCTGCCCGTCATATTCCAAACGCGCACGCTGTTGTTCTATCGAGGCAGAAAATATCCAGGCGCCGCAATTCGCTGAAGCGCCTATATTTAACCCGGGCAATAAACCAGTTTCCTGATCAATCAATTCGTCATGATTGTTTGTCTCTTTATAATGAAAGTGCTCCAGCTTGACGCCGAGTTGATGTGAAAATTCGCAGCCCATTTCCGCCTTGGC
>JAYVJD010000310.1:0-7510 GCA_043769625.1 Pseudomonadota bacterium
CCGTGTCGCCCATCGCGCCGCGATCAATCGTGGTGTTAGCGCCGACTTCGACATCGTCACCGATGACGACGCGGCCGACTTGCGGAATTTTTAACCAGCGACCGTCCTCGTTGGCGAGGCCGAAGCCGTCGGCGCCAATCACGGCACCAGCATGCAAAATACAATTCTGACCGATGACACAAGCGTGATACACGACGACGCGCGGATAGAGACGGCTGCCGTCGCCAATGACAGCACCGTCGCCGACCACGCAGCCTGCGCCGATCACGACATTAGCGCCGATGCACGCATTTTTTCCAATCACGGCAAATGCGGCGATGCTTGCGCCAGTGGCGATTTGCGCCGAGGCATCCACCGCCGCCTGCGCATGCACGCCAGCGGCAGGGCGGCGCTCAGGATGGAATAGCGCAACCACGCGGGCGTAATACGCGTACGGATTCGGCGTCACGATGCGCGGCAATTTGGTGACATCGCGCTCGGCCAAGCCGACAATCACCGCGCCGGCTTGGGTAGTGTCGAGTTGTTTGCGATATTTACGGTTGGCGAGAAAGGCAAGTTGCTTCGCAGTGGCCAGCTCTAACGGCGCGATACCTGCGTAGCGAATTTCAGTGTCGCCAATGACTTCGCCGCCCAATTGGGCGGCGATGTCGTGAAGCGAGAACGTTGGTGCGTCGGTCACATTACTTATCGGCAAGAGCTTTGAGCACTCTGTCGGTGACATCAACGCTTTTGCTGTAGTACAGCGCTTCTTGCAAAATCAGGTCGAATTTTTCGCTTTGCGCGATATCGGCGACGGCTTTGTTGAAACGTTCTTGCAGGCCGGCGAATTCTTCATTGCGACGCAGATTCACGTCTTCTTTGAATTCGCGCAGGATGCGCGAGTAATCGCGATTCAAGTTGGTGAACTCGCGGTCCTTGTTGGCACGCTCGGCTTCGGGCGCGGTCAGGCCTTCTTTTTCCAGCCAGGTTTGCAGGTCACGTCCCTGCTTTTCCATTTTCTTGATTTCGGCTTCGCGTGTGGCAAAGTCTTTTTGCAGCTTTTTTTCTGCGCGTTGGGCAGGCGCAGATTCGCGCAAAACGCGGGCTGTATCGACATAGCCGATTTTTAACTCTACAGCCTGCACCACGGTAGCCGCTGCAAAAACGGTGGCTGCCAACATCAATTTAGTGAACTTATTCAAAGAAACTCTCCTGGAAAAAACGGTACATAGCCGTAACTATAAATTATCTTGCCCCTAAGGTAAACGCGGGCACCCCCACACCGGCTGACCGGCTTAAAACACTTGCCCAAGCTGGAACTGGAAGCGCTCTTCCCGATCCCCGAACTCTTTCTTAAACGGCCGCGCGATACTGAACTTCAGCGGGCCGACCGGCGATAGCCAGCTGATGGCCAAACCTGCCGAATAGCGGAAATCGCTGGCGGAAATTTTTTGTTCTGGGCCAAACACATTGCCGCCATCGACAAATATCGAAGGACGAACCGACTTATCTTTCACACCGGGCATGGGAAACAGGATTTCTAGATTGCCGACGAATCGCCGGTTACCACCGACTGATTCGCCCAGACCGTCTGTGCCCGATAACGGCAGACCGGTTCTGGCATCGGTAATCGAGCCGCGCGGGCCGAGCGAGCTGGTTTGGAAGCCGCGTATGGACCCGACACCACCCGCATAAAAATTCTTGAAAAACGGCAGATCCTTGCCGCGATAACCCTTGGCATAGCCCGCTTCACCGTTTAACGATAATGCGATATCGCCATACAACGGCGTCAGCCATTGCTGTTGATAATTGATCCGATAGTAGGTCAAGTCAGCGCCGGGCAAACCGACGTCGCCGTACAAACGCTGCAAGCGACCACGAGTCGGATAAATAATGCTATCGCGCGAATCTCTCGCCCAACCCAAGTCGGCGCGCCAAGTATCATATTTTTCGCCAAACTTATTCGCGAAAGCACGATATTGCTGCGGACTGGTGCTGAAAATCGACAATTCGGTTTTTTCGTAAGCCGTGCCCAAACTCACGGAATCGGTTTCCGTCACAGGGATAGAGAAGCGCACGCCGCCGCCCCGCGTGAGGGTTTTATAAGCGCCGGTGCTGAGTGTACTAACGTCCAAATTGCGTTGATATAAATCAAAGCCGCGCCCGAGGCCGTCTTCATTCACATAGGGGTTGGTGTAAGCGAGCACGAGGGTGCGGTTGATGGTGCCGCTATTGATTTGCGCGGTGAGTGAATTGCCACTACCGAAAATATTGTTTTCCGACACTGACGCGTTGATGACCAATTTTTCCACTTTGGAAAAACCGGCGCCAAATAGCAAACTTCCGGTTGATTTTTCTTTCACATCGACATTGAGATCAACTTGGTCTGCCGTGCCGGGTACTGACGGCGTCTCGACGTTCACTTCGGAGAAAAAGCCGAGACGATCGACGCGCTCTTTCGAGCGGCTAATTTTTTGCGACGAAAATACGCTGCCTTCCATTTGGCGTAGTTCGCGCCGCACCACTTCGTCGCGGGTGCGCGAGTTGCCGGTAATATTTATCCGCCGCACATACACGCGTTTACCCGGATCGACGTTAAAGGTGAATGCGGCAGTGCGTTTATCTTTATCCAATTCAGGAATCGGGTTCACGTTGGCAAACGTATAACCATCATCGGCCAAGCGGTCTGATAAACGTTTGCTGGTTTCGGTAAATCGTTCACGCGAAAATACATCGCCCGCTTTGATGCTGATTAAGCGTTTCAATTGATCTTCGGGCACACGTAAATCACCTGCCAGCTTGACGTCGCTGATGGTGTAAATCGGGCCTTCCGTCACGTTGACGGTGATAAAAACACTTTGCTTATCCGGCGTAATAGATACGTTGGTCGAGTCGATATTGAATTCGAGATAGCCGCGATTCAAATAGTAGGAACGCAGATTTTCCAAATCAGCCGATAATTTTTGCTTGGAATATTGATCGTTTTTATTGAACCAGGTAAAAAATCCCGGGGTAGTCAATGTAAAAAGTCCGAGCAATTCTTTTTCGCTCACCGCTTGATTGCCAATGATATTGATATTGCGGATTTGCGAGACTTCGCCTTCTTCGATATTAAACACCAGCGCGACACGATTTCTTTCCAGCGGCGTTACGGTCGTGGTTACATCGACCGAATAACGACCACGGCTGACGTATTGACGCTTGAGTTCTTTTTCCGCGCGATCGAGCAGGGATTTATCGTAGGTTTTTGCTTCCGACAAGCCGACTTGTTTCAAGCCGTCTTTCAATTGGTCTTTAGGGAATTCTTTCGCGCCATTAATTTCCACGCTGGCAATCGCCGGGCGTTCCTGGATGGTCACTATTAACACATCGTTTTCTGCTTCGATACGGACATCGGCATAAAAGCCGGTGGCGTAGAGCGCCTTGATGGCAGCCGTTGCCTTGGCATCGTCCACGGTATCTTTGACTTTAATCGGCAGATAACTGAACACCGTGCCCGCTTCAGTACGCTGCAGGCCTTCGACGCGAATATCCTTCACCACAAATGGTTCGATCGCCCATGCTGAGCTGAACAAGCCAAAGCCAAGCACTGCGCCCGTAAATACTTTCAAAAACATAAAATCAACCTGAAATAAAGCGGTTAATGACGCGGAAAATATCGTTATAAAAGGCCACCAGCATGAGCCCCCCGAGCAAAAACATGCCGATTGGTTGACCCATTTGCATCACGCGTTCT
Organism: Pseudomonadota bacterium; assembly: GCA_043769625.1. GTDB lineage: Bacteria > Pseudomonadota > Gammaproteobacteria > Burkholderiales > JBEEJL01 > JBEEJL01. The sequence continues at coordinate 3,716 of JAYVJD010000310.1, forward strand.
GATACAGGACTACCTTTGAGTATTTCCGCGACATAATACAGCAAATGCCCGCCATCTAATAATGGGATGGGCAAGAGGTTTAATACGCCGAGGCTGATACTGATCAACGCAAGGAAGGTAATAAACGGCAAACCGCCCGCTTTGGCCGACTGGCCGGCGTAGTCGGCGATAGTAATCGGCCCGCTAATATTCTTCAGCGAGATATTACCGGTCAACATTTTGCCCATCATTTTCAGCGAGAAAATCGACATTTCCCAGGTTTTTTCGGCGGCCTTGCCGACGGAAACCAATGGCCCGTAGCGGACCTCGGTCATCATTTTGTCGAATTCGGCCTGGTCAATTTTCGGCCTCGCGCCGATCCGCCCTATCGTTTTTTTACCGGTGTTGTCGGCTTTAGGCGTGACGGTAAATTGCTTCTGTTCCGCTCCGCGCTTGATCGTGAAGCGCAATTCGCGTCCAGGGTTGGCGACCACTTGCACCACCAAATCCTCCCAGCCATTGATGGCTTTGCCGTCGATAGCAATGATCTCGTCGCCCGCTTGAAGGCCGGCAGAATGTGCGGCAGCGCCTGCTACTGCTTCGGCGACGATGGGTTTGATTTTGGGGCGGTTTAAGCTAAGGCCAAGCTTGCCCAGAAAATCGCTCTCCAAGTCCGCAGGTGTGAGGCTGTCTAAATCCAGATTTCGCGTACTCAAATGCCCCTTATTATTTTCCAATTCAATCCGTGCTTTTTTACTTTCAACCGCTTCACTCAATAAAGCCAGATGCACATCCTGCCAGGTTTGGATTTGCGTACCGTTGATGGATAAAATTCGCTCGCCCGATTGCAGTCCCGCCGCATAGGCCGCAGTATCTTTAGCCGGTTCGGCGATAATCGGTTTCACGCCCGGCGCACCGCTAACAAATAATATCCAATAAAAAAATATCGCTAGCAGAAAGTTTGCGACCGGCCCGGCGATGACGATGGCGATGCGTTTCCACACCGATTGGCGGGTAAATTCGCGCTGCGCGTCTTGCGGCGGCACGTCGCCTTCGCGTGCGTCGAGCATTTTTACGTAGCCGCCGAGTGGGAATGCCGACAGCGCCCACTCGGTTTGGTCAGGCCCGACTTTTTTCGATGCGATGACTTTGCCAAAGCCCAAGGAAAAGCGCAGCACTTTAACGCCGCACCAGCGCGCCACGAGGTAGTGCCCCATCTCATGAAAAATAATCAGGATGCCGAGGGCTACTACAAACGCTATAAACTTAATGAGTAAATCTTGCGCCATGTTTTATCCGATTCGTCGTCTGAGTATCAGACCGTAGCATGCATTTGCTGCGCCAATTCCGTTGCCGTGCGACGTGCCGCGTCATCGGCGTCCAATACGTCTTGCAAACTATGGACAGGCGCGGCGGTCACGCGTTCAAGCGTCGCTTCAATTAATTTTGCAATGGCGTTGAACGCCAGTTGATGGTTGAGGAATTTATCCACCGCGATTTCATTAGCGGCATTCAATATTGCCGGCGCCGTGCCACCGCGTTTTAACGCCTGATAAGCCAACTCAACGCAGGGAAAACGCGTTCGGTCGCACGGCTCAAAATCGAGACGCGCGGTTTTAATCAAATCGAGCATATCGACACCGGCGTCAATACGCTCAGGGTAACCCAGCGCGTAGGCAATCGGCGTGCGCATATCCGGATTACCGAGTTGCGCGATGACCGAGCCGTCGGTGTATTGCACCATCGAGTGAATCACGCTTTGCGGGTGTACTACGATGTCAATTTGATCGGCGCTGGCATTGAACAGCCAATGCGCTTCGATGACTTCCAAACCTTTGTTCATCATCGTCGCGGAATCGACGGAGATTTTGCGCCCCATCACCCAGTTCGGATGCGCGCAGGCTTGCTCCGGCGTCACGCGCGCTAAAGCCGCTGCATCGGCTTGGCGAAACGGGCCACCGGAAGCTGTGAGTACAATTTTTTTCACGCCGATTTTTTGCATGCCGTCAGCGAAGTTACGCGGCAGCGATTGAAACACCGCGTTGTGTTCGCTATCGATTGGCAACAAAGTCGCGCCGTTTTGTTTGACCAAATCCATCATGATGTCGCCCGACATGACCAAGGCTTCTTTGTTGGCCAGCATCACCGTCTTGCCCGCGCGCGCGGCGGCCAAGGTCGGCTGCAGGCCTGCTGCGCCGACGATGGCGGCCATCACGGCATGTACTTTAGGCAAGGAGGCAATGTACTCCAGCGCGGCAGTGCCCGCCATGACCTCGGTGGCTAAACCTGCTTGTCGGATTTTTTTAGCGAGTAATTCGGCGCTAGTGGCATCGTTCACGACCGCGAATGTCGGCTTGAACTGTACGCACTGCAAATACAATTCATCGATGCGCGAATGCGCCGACAGTGCCGTCACAGAAAATTTATCTGGATGGCGCGCGACCACATCCAGCGTACTCACGCCGATGCTGCCCGTAGAGCCGAGGATGGTGAGGTTTTTCAATGCAGTATCCCCATCAACATTAATCCGAACACCAGCGCAGCAATCGGCAAGGCCGAAGTCAAAGCGTCGATGCGATCGAGCACGCCGCCGTGGCCGGGCAAAACGCTGCCACTATCCTTGACGCCCGCGCAGCGCTTTATCCACGATTCAAATAAATCGCCGAGGATGCCGAAGCAAGCGATTACCAATAGCAGAAGGGTAACTTTCAAGCTATAGCCCTGCGCCCCCAAAGAAAACCCCATACGTTGTAGCCCTTCTGCATAAATCAATGTCGCGACTAGCGCCCCCGCAACGCCTTCCCACGTTTTGCCTGGGCTAATCGACGGCGCCAGCTTATGTCTGCCGAATGCGCGTCCTGCGAAATACGCGGCAATATCTGACACCCACACTGTCGCCATCAAGGCAAGCAGTTCGAACGGGCGTGGTAAAACCATCATCGCAAGCGCAGTTGGTATAATCACCAGCCAACCAACCAGCGCCATTAGTATGCGTTGGTGCACTTTAAAACCAAACATTAACCACAAAGGTGCAACGAAGGACCAGAAAAAGGCCGACAACAAAAAAGCCCCTAACGTAAAAAAGAATGTGTCCATATCGTCGAGTATCCAACCGGTCCCAAACGAAATTATCAGCAGCACTGATAAAAGATAAGTCAACATAAAGGCTTTGTTAAACCCAGAAAGTTGCGCCCATTCGTATGCGGCAACTAGCGCGAGAGCGGTCACTAATAAGATCCAGCCCGCTTGCGGCAACAAAAATAATGCGGCCAATAACAGCGCAACTAATATCACCGCCGTGATAACGCGTTGACCTAACATTATTTTTTGCCTATCAAAACAGCTTTGATAGAAATAATGTAACTATTTGTTTTTATAATGTTATTTTTCATTATTGGCTACGCTATTTTTCTGTTTCTACTGCATAAGCTTGGTTGCTCTTGAGCTGTTCGCTGGTACGGCCGAAGCGACGTTCGCGTTGTTGATACGATTCAATCGCTTTGGCTAATTCCTTCGCGTCGAAATCGGGCCACCATACGTCGGTGAAATACAATTCGGAATACGCGAGCTGCCATAACAAAAAATTACTGATGCGTTGTTCGCCGCCGGTGCGGATAAATAAATCGGGTTCCGGCGCATGGCTCATGCCGAGATACGGCGCGAGGTCTTGTTCGGTAAATGTTTGTGCGAGATGCGGTTTGTCGGCGAGCAGACGATGCGTGGCATTCACCACGTCCCAGCGTCCGCCGTAGTTGGCGCAAATGCTTAACGTCAGCGCCGTGTTGTTGCGCGTGAGGGCTTCCGATTCAACGATGA
>JAYVJD010000311.1:0-2766 GCA_043769625.1 Pseudomonadota bacterium
AGTTTGCCGTCGGCGCCGCGGTCATGAATCGTGGCGCGGCGCGTTTTCATCGACGCGTTCATGACGAAGCCGATGTCGTTCATGCCGAGCGGCGTAAAAATTCTCTCTTTCATCACTTCGCCGAGGCGCTTGCCGCGTTGCTGCTCGACGATGCGGCCGAGCCAATCAATGTTCGCGCCGTAAGTCCATCTTTCGCCCGGGTCATGCAGTAGTACGGCGCGTGTTGCGGCGAAGCTGCTCGACACGATAGTCGGAATATTTTTCGCCGTGCGATATTTCAAATCATCGGCGCTGAAAAATTCGTAACATAAACCGGATGTGTGCAGCATCAAATCATTCACCGTGATGTCGCGTTTCGGCGGCCGCGTTTTCGGTTGGCCCGCCGCATCAAAACCATCGAGCACTTGTAGCTCGGCGATTTCCGGCACATATTTTTTCGCCGCGTCGTCGAGTTTGATTTTGCCTTCTTCAACTAATTGCATTATCGCCACGCCAGTAATGGCTTTCGTTGTAGAGAAAATCGCCATCACCGTGTCCGTCGTCATCGCCTGATCTTTGCCCAGCTCGCGCTTGCCCGCCGCGCCTTCGTAAAAATTGGCTTTGCGATCGGTCGCCATTGCGACGACGCCCGGCGCGCCGCCAAGTCGTTTAGTCGTGTAACTCAAAATGTTGTCGGCTGCTTGCTTGATTCCGTTGCTCATTTCGTTCTCCTGATTTTGTTAGATTATGAAAAGGATATTCGACAAAGCTGTCCAAAAAAGTACGGGACACTATTAACTATATAGAATGGAACTATTTTTTCAAGAGAGAAAAGTCGGTTTTAACAGAAATGTTTTTCGTCAATGAAAAAAATATAGATGGTTATATACATGGATGTGTTGCGTGGCTGTTTATGTAACGCAGTGTTTCGTATTTGGCGCGTTATAATGCACTACAATTTTTTCAGCAAGGAACAGCCATGAGCACAAAACGCATCGCCGTCATAGCCGGAGATGGCATTGGAAAAGAAGTCATGCCAGAAGGTCTGCGCGTGCTCAATGTGGCGGCCAAACGTTTCAATCTCGATGTGCAATGGGACCAATTCGACTGGAGCTGCGATTATTATTTGCAGCATGGCAAGATGATGCCGGACGATTGGAGAGACCGCATCAGCAAGCACGACGCGATATATTTCGGCGCGGTCGGCTGGCCGGATAAAGTGCCGGATCATATTTCGCTGTGGGGTTCGTTGCTGAAATTTCGCCGCGAGTTCGATCAATACGTCAATTTACGCCCGGTGCGTTTGATGCCCGGCGTGCCGAGCCCGCTGGCCAATCGCAAAGTCGGCGATATCGATTTTTATGTGGTGCGCGAAAATACCGAAGGCGAATATTCCAGCGTCGGCGGCAAAATGTTTGAAGGCACTGAACACGAAACCGTGATGCAGGAAAGTATTTTCACCCGACGCGGCACCGACCGCATTATGCAATTCGCGTTTGAGTTAGCCAAAACGCGCGCGAAAAAACACGTCACCTCGGCGACCAAATCCAACGGCATTTCCATCTCCATGCCGTATTGGGACGAGCGCTTCAGCTTGATGTCCGCGCGCTATCCCGATATCCGCGCTGACAAATATCATATCGATATTCTCACCGCGCATTTTGTACGCAACCCGCATTGGTTCGATGTCGTCGTCGCATCGAATCTGTTCGGCGATATTCTTTCCGATCTCGGCCCCGCCTGCACCGGCACCATAGGCATCGCACCGTCGGCTAACTTGAATCCCGAACGATTATTTCCGTCGCTATTCGAACCTGTGCACGGCTCCGCGCCGGATATTTACGGCAAGGGCATTGCGAATCCGGTCGGACAAATTTGGTGCGGGGCTATGATGTTGGAACATTTGGGTTATCACGATGCGGCGAAAGCCGTCATGTCGGCGATAGAAAGCGTATTAGCCGAAGGCCCGCGCACGCTAGATATGGGTGGCAAGGCGACGACGAGTGATGTGGGTAAAGCTATCTCGGCAGCGTTGGAAACGGCAAATTGATAAGTAATATAACTATTTGATTTTATTGAATTTTTATCTTGTGGCTCTGGTTAAGTCCTTCGACAGGCTCAAGACGAACGAGATAGTTATGATTACGTTCGTGGTGAGCTTGTCGAACCATGAACGTAATCAGCTGATGCAGAGTTTCCCCTAGTTTATTTGCCCGAATTTACCGCTGTTGAAATCGTTAATAGCTTCGACGATTTCATGCTGACTGTTCATCACGAACGGACCGTAACCGACGACAGGTTCTGCTATCGGCTGACCAGCGAGTAACAACACGCGCGCATCCTCTGTCGCTGTCATGTTGACCTCGCTGCCATCGCGACTCAGCATGACTAATTGCGATGCGCGCGCGACGGTGTCGCCATTGATTTTGACAGCGCCTTCTTGCACCAATAATACTGTGGTCCATCCGTTAGGCTGAGGCAAACTTGCTGTGTGACCTGCGCCGAGTTTGATGTCCAGCACATTCATGTCGGTAAAGGTATGCGCGGGGCCTTTGTGCCCGCGGTATTCGCCCGCAATCACACGCACGGCGCCATCGTCTAGCGGCACGTGTGGAATGCTGGCATGGGTGATAGCTTGATAACCCGGCGCAGTCATTTTATCTTTAGCGGGCAAGTTGACCCACAGTTGCACCATCTGGAATGGCCCACCCGATTGGCTGTATTTTTCCGAATGAAATTCCTCATGCACGATTCCACTGCCCGCCGTCATCCACTGCACATCGCCGG
>JAYVJD010000312.1:0-2764 GCA_043769625.1 Pseudomonadota bacterium
CACCGGCACGCCGAGTTCAAACACTGCTTGCGGCGCGCGTGGCGGAATATCTTCAGTGACCGAATTCGGGCTGCCGGAAAGAATGATGCCCAGCGGCGCAAAGTCGCGGATGAATTCGTCGCTCACATCCCACGGATGTAATTCGCAATACACGCCGCATTCGCGCACGCGCCGCGCGATGAGTTGCGTGTATTGCGAGCCGAAATCCAGAATAAGAATTTTTTTGTGGTTCATGATGCTCTGCTGAAAAAAATTAAGGGCGGTTAACTAGCCGCCCTTATGTGTTATAAAAATAATCAATTTAATCAATATGATAGTTAGGCGCTTCTTTTGTTATTTGCACATCATGTACGTGAGATTCGCGGATACCGGAAGAGGTAATTTCAACAAATTCCGCGCGCGCGCGCATGTCTTCGATAGTTGGGCAACCAACATAACCCATGCTGGCGCGGAGTCCGCCCATTAGCTGATGAATTACCGCGACCACGCTGCCTTTGTACGCCACACGGCCTTCGACGCCTTCGGGCACTAATTTATCTGCGTTGTTTTCGGCGTCCTGAAAATAACGATCGCTGGAACCTTGCGCCATCGCGCCGAGCGAGCCCATGCCGCGATAACTTTTGTACGAGCGCCCTTGGAATAATTCGATGTCCCCCGGCGCTTCTTCTGTGCCCGCGAATAAGCCGCCGAGCATGACGCAATTCGCGCCGGCGGCAATCGCCTTGGAAATATCACCGGAGTAACGCACGCCGCCATCCGCAATCAAGGGCACGCCGCTATTTTTCAAACCTTCCGCCACATTATCAATCGCCGTAATTTGCGGTACGCCGACACCAGCGACAATGCGCGTGGTGCAAATCGAGCCCGGGCCGATACCCACTTTGACACCGTCCGCGCCGTGATCAACCAAGGCTTTCGCGCCCGACGCCGTCGCGACGTTGCCGCCGATGACTTCGATATGCGGGAAATTTTTCTTGACCCACTTCACTCGATCGAGCACGCCCTGCGCATGACCGTGGGCGGTATCAACGACCAGCACATCGGCGCCCGCTTCGACTAAAGCCGCGACGCGTTCATCCGTGCCCTCGCCTACGCCGACCGCCGCGCCAACACGCAGGCGACCGTGGCTGTCTTTGCAGGCCAGCGGATGTTCGCTGGATTTAAGTATGTCTTTTACCGTAATCAAACCACGTAATTCAAATTGATCGTTGACTACCACGACGCGCTCGATGCGATGTTGATGCATCAACGCCTTGGCTTCTTCCAGCGGCGAGCCTTCTTTCACCGTGATCAATTTCTCTTTCGGCGTCATGATCGCTTTGACGGGCGCATCAAGGCGCGTTTCAAAACGTAAATCGCGATTAGTCACGATGCCCACAACTTTTTTGCCGTCCATGACGGGCAAGCTGGAAATTCGGTGTTGCCTGGTCAACGCCATCACATCGCGCACCGGCATATCCTGCGAAATCGTAAACGGCTCTTTCACCACGCCGGACTCAAAGCGCTTCACTTGCGACACTTGTTTGGCTTGCGCTTTGGTGGTCATGTTTTTATGGATAATGCCGATTCCGCCTTCTTGCGCCAACGCGATCGCGAGACGCGATTCGGTCACCGTATCCATCGCGGCCGACAGCAGCGGGATATTCAGTGTTATCTGGCGAGTAAGGAGGGTGACAAGATTAACGTCTCGTGGCAATACCAGCGAATGGGCAGGAATTAGCAGGACATCGTCGAAAGTAAGGGCTTTTTGGACTAAGCGCATGAAAATCTCTCGTTTTCAAAGACGTATTATACGCAAACCCGCTGGCTTACCGCAAACCTGATTGAAAACCATGATTTTTGGTTAAATTTGTGACGCATCCCATTGACTTATGAGGGAATTATGTTATCGTTCGAGAGACATTTTCTGCATCCTGTCAACCGAAAGTTGCGTGGATTGCTTGCTTGTGCAGCGCTGCCTTAAGCCGCAAAATCACGTCATACCGCGAGATCAGCGAACTTGAAGCCGTGTTTTCAATCAATCCATATCAAGGCCACTACATGAAAAACGCTCGCCTGCTTGCTGCACATTTCGTCGCGCTGATAGCGATCTCTTCGCCCGCATTCGCGGATATTTATCAGTGGAAAGATAACGAAGGCAAAACACAATATTCTGACCAGCCCCCGCCAGACCGCCCAGCCAGGCTGGTAAAATCAGGCACGACGATCGCCGCAGCAGAAAAAACGACGGAAACGGCGGACGCGAAAACAGAAAAAAAAGGCCCTAAATCCGTACAAGAGCAAGACCAGGATTTCCGTAAAAGAAAAATAGAAGCGGAGAAATCAGCGGCCGCCGCCGCCGAAAAAGCGGAAGCGAATAAAAAAAGCTGTGCTATCGCCAAGAATAATTTGAGAATCACCGAAGAGGGTGGACGTACTTATAAACTCGACGAAAAAGGGGAGCGCGGCTATCTCGATGATAAGGGATTGGCAAAAGAATCTGCCAGCACCAAAGCCGACATCAGTAAGTATTGCAGTTAATAAAAATTAATAAAATCAAACAGTTAAATAATATCAATTAAAATGGCTTTTCGCGCAAAAACTATATCTGGCTTGGTTCTCGCCTTATTCTCGAGCCCATCTTTCGCCTTAGGATTAGGCGAAATTGACCTGCGCTCTTACTTGGGCCAGCCGCTTGACGCACGCATTCCGGTGCTTACCAGCCCGGAAGAGCAGCTCGAAGATGGCTGCTTCAAACTCGTCAATGGCGCCATCACCAGCGATA
>JAYVJD010000313.1:0-2756 GCA_043769625.1 Pseudomonadota bacterium
GCTGCCAGAACAGGGTCGCCTGTTGCGGCAAATCTGCGGCGCTAAAGTGATGCGCGAGAAGTTCTGGTTGATTCACCGCATATTCAGGAAAATGATCGGCCATCGCGTTGGCAATCTGCCCGTGTAATTGCTGGCGCAGGCTTTTCAATAATGACTCATACGCAACTTCCTGCAGCATTCTATGCTTAAACACATACACGTCCTGATAGGCAATTTCCTTGCAGCTGAGCAAGCCTGCCGCGAGCAATAAGCCCAGCGCACTGTCGAGCGATTCGCCTTTGAACGGCGAAATTTTGGCCAGTAATCTATATTCGAATTCGCGACCGATACACGAGGCAATCTGCGCCACTTCGCGCCCGAATGGCAAGCGATCAAGCCGCGCCATCAGCGAATCGCGTAGCGTCAATGGAACTGTCAACATCGGTTTGCTTAGGCCAGTATTTTTTTGCGGCTGGCGCAATTCATCACGTCCGCTTTCCATCAATGATTTTGTCAGCTCTTCGACAAACAACGGCACACCATCGGTCATATCAACAATACTGTTGATCAAACCGTCGGGCAAGGCCTCGCTGCCGAGCGTCGCGTCAATCAAGCCGCGCGCCTCTTTTTCGCTTAACTTCGCCAGATGAAAGCGATGCACATGCTTTTCCACAACCCAAAGCGGCGGCGGATCGGAACGGCTGGTCGCGACGATCATGAAATGTTTAGAGCGAGCGAGCTTCAGCAGCGCCTCGACCACCTCAACGCTGGACGCGTCCAACCAATGCATATCTTCGACAACGATCAATACTGGGCTATGCTCAGCGATATTGCTGACCATGTCGGCCAAAGCTTGGATGGTCTGCGCTTTTTTCATCGCCGGCGTCATGCCGGCGCCTGGTTTGCTGCCCTTGAGGCGCACGCCGAGCAAATCAGCGATCAGCGCCACCGCTTGATCATCGATCTTTGCATGCTGTAGCAACATGGATTTTAGTTTGAAATATTTTTCTTTTTCCGTGTCACTCTCAGCGATACCCGAAGCATGCAATAAATGACTGATCACCGGGTAAAACGCGGAATTAATATGAAATGGTGACGCGTGAATATGCAAACAGATGTGCGGCTGTTGCACGATATATTCTTCCAGCAATTTTGCCGTGCGGCTTTTGCCGATGCCCGGCTCGCCTTGCAGCACCGCCACTTGGCCTTCCCCGGCTTGCGTAGATTGCCACAGCTGCTTTAACTTTTGCACATCGGCTTCACGCCCGACATATTGCGCACTTTGTATTTGCAAGCCCTCGTACCGGCTCATGGCGCTGGCGGCGCGGGTGAGCTGCCAGACTTGCAACGGCAGCTCGACGCCCTTAATTTCGTGCATACCTTTATCCACATACTGAAAAATATTTTTCGTTAGTTTATAGGAGTCGTTTGCGATCATGATTTGACCGGGCTCCGCCAAGCTTTGCAGACGTGAGGCGAGGTTGGGCGTGTCGCCAATGGCTAACATCGATTTGCCGGTCGTGGATAATTTGCCGATGACGACAGTGCCACTGGCGATACCTACGCGTACGCGCAACGGCACGCCCTGCGTTTGCAAGGCTGGTATTTTTTCGACTAATTGCAGCGCGCTTAATTGCGCCCGTTCTGCATCGTTTTCGTGCGCCCTGGGCCAGCCGAAATACGCCATAACGCCATCGCCAAGATATTGCGCAACGACACCATCGAGAGACTCAATAATAGTGCGGCTGGCCTCGTGATACGCCTCGATGATTTGCTGGACGGTTTCCGGATCGAGCGAGTTGGCCATTTTAGTGGAGCCAACCAGATCACAGAAAACGACGGTGATTTGTCGCCGCTCTGCGCCCGACTCCAGCGGCGCAGGCGTCGGCTCCGCCTGCCCTTCGGAAGTACGCAACAGTACAGTGTGCGGTTGAACGTTTGGCGCCGACGGCTGCGCCGGCTTAAGGGACGCAATGGCAGACAACAATCGTTTGCGATGACCCAATTTGGTCACGCCTATTTGCTGTAAATCATGGTCGGTGAGGCTGCTTAATAAATCGGCAGAGAGTGCGTTGTCTTCAAACGCAGTGGAATATTCGGCTAAGCCAATTTCTGCAAGCCAATGGCTGATTGAAAAATTTTGCATGGGTTTAAATTTTCCAGGAATATTTTGCAGGATGCGGTTAGCTATCAGCATAGAGCATAGGATGTCGATTACAAGGTTTAATTCTGCCGCCGGATTAACAGACAAAGTAAATATATCAATATAAACAATATGTTAAAAGACAATTGTCGTCTCAAAAATTCCATCTAGGCCAATGCGCATGATTTAGCCCTGCCTTGCGATCGCATGTCTTTGTGAATTTCGCACAATTATTTGGGTACTTGTTCCTGCTTGCATTTTCGTTGATGGCGTAAATTGTGATCACTGGCTGGCGACGGGCATCCGGCGATGCGCAAGCCCAAACCAACAAGCACACATGAGGAAAAAATTATGCGAACCATCAGAAGCAATATCACGCGTCGAATTTTCCTGCCGCGCGCCGGTAAGCAATACAGCACATTTTCAATTCTGCTGATTTTATTGTCTTTCGCATTGCTGGCGATCAGAGCCGATTAGCGTTGCCTATTTACGCGCGAAAAAAAGCCCGCTACTTGAGCGGGCTTTGCGAAAATAAACACGGGTACTTAGCGATCGGTGATTAACTTCAGTTGCAGCGGTTTCGCTGCGCCAGCGACCGACGAGCCCAGCACGACGGCCGAATATACTTTACCGG
>JAYVJD010000314.1:0-2755 GCA_043769625.1 Pseudomonadota bacterium
TTCGGCGAAATCAATTTACCGGCGGTGCAAGCCGGTTCCAGCATCATGCCGGGCAAGGTGAATCCGGTGATTCCCGAAGTGGTGAATCAAGTCGCGTTCGAAGTCATCGGCAACGACATCACCGTGAGCTTTGCCGCCGAGGGCGGGCAAATGCAATTGAATGCGTTCGAGCCGATCATCGCGCACAGCTTGTTCAAAAGCCTGTCGCATCTCAGGCAAGCCTGCATCACCCTCGCCGACCGCTGCGTGCGTGGCATCACCGCCAACCGCGAACACATGAAACAAATGGTGGAAAATTCCATCGGCATCGTCACCGCGCTCAACCCCTATATCGGCTACGAAAACAGTTCGGCGATTGCTAAAGAAGCCTACGCCAGCGGCAAAAGCGTCGTCGCTTTAGTGCTGGAGAAAAAACTACTCACCCAAGCGCAACTCGACGAGATTATGAAACCTGAGTCGCTCACGCGCCCGCGCACGACACGACCACAAAAGTAAACTTTGGGTTTATAATCCCTGCCTCTGCTATCCCGTTTTTTTAACCCATCCAAAAGGACCATTATGAACAAATTGATTGCCATCATCTGCCTCAGCCTTATTTCGACTTTCAGCTTCGCGGGTGAACAACAAGAAAAAATGAAATCCTGCAGCGCAGAAGCTAAAGCAACGGGCAAAATCGGCCCAGAGCGTAAACCGTTCATGAAGCAATGTATGCGCGGCGGCATGACAGACGATGAAGTCAAAGCCAAGCGTGCGATGAAAAAAGAAAAAAATAAATCCTGCCGTGCAGAAGCGAAAGCATCGGGCAAAAAAGGCGCCGAGCGTAAGGCGATGGTGAAGTCCTGTATGGCGGGCTAAGCGTTACGGATTTTATGTAGGTGGCATAAAAAAAACGGGGCGCTGATGCGCCCCGTTTTATTTCTTGCAGACGCTAAATATGTGTTGCGCGCGCAGCGATGACTAAAATATTTCCTGACGTAATCGCTCGCCCATCTTAACGTTCCCTCATCAGGGAGAAGGAACTTTTCATCCTGAACTTTACAAAACATCTGCTTTTCGATTTTTGATTTGGCGCGCGTCACAGCAGATTCTTCGCTATTACTCAGATTTACAAAACGTAGGCTGGCGCTGGTAAGCCCAGCGTATTTCAATTGCCGCGGACGATGCGCGTCATGCCTCAGCACATCCTCCCTCTGGCTGTCATCCTGAGTGATAGCGAAGGATCTGCTTTTCGATTTTTGATTTGGCGCGCGTGATTGCGGATTTTTCTCTATTGCTCAGAATGACAGATCAACTACGAAAGAGGCGTTTCGTCCCTAAACTTACCCTATCGCAATTTTCTTTTAACTAATTGATTATATTGATATATTTATCAATCACCCACGCGGCCTAAAAGCAGATAAACCTCCATCATGCCCTTGCCCTTCACTGGAACATGTTGCACGTCGCCGAAGCGATAACGATTGCGCAAAAGTTGGTAGGTTGTCGCATCGACTTGCACTGCACCGATGGCGGCTTCGCTGGTCATACGGCTGGCGATGTTGACGGTATCACCCCATAGGTCGTAAATGAATCGCTTGATGCCGATCACCCCCGCGACCACGGGTCCACTGCCGATGCCGATGCGTAACTCCAATCTCGTGTGTTGTGCCGCAGGGTAATTGCGCAGCCATTCGAGCATCTCAAGCGCCATGTCGGCGATGGCGTAGGCGTATTGCTGTCCACCGCTGTCGTCGAGCCCGCCCGCGACCATGTAGGCGTCACCGATGGTTTTGATTTTTTCCAGGCCATGTTTTTCTGCCAGTTGATCGAAGCCGGAGAAAACATCATTGAGCAACGATACCATCCGATTCGGCGGCATGTCGCCGGCAAGTTGGGTGAAATTGACGATGTCGGCAAACATCACCGAGACATTGGGAAAACCATCGGCGATATTTTTTTCTTCCATCATTAATCGCTGTGCGATGGGTTGCGGCAAAATATTCAGCAACAATTTTTCCGAGCGATCCTGCTCTAGCTGCAATAGTTGATGTTGTTGTTGCAGCAAGCCGCGCGAGCGTGATTTTTCTTCAGCGAAATAACGGAACAACACGTACACGATGGCGGAAATCGCGACGAAGTTGAGGACAAAAAAAACCGCGACGGTGCGCATCGGTATGGCGGAGGGCTGCATGTCGGCCAGATAAAAATCAAACATGCCGGACATCGCGGTAAAAATCAAAAACGCGACAAACCAAGGCAGAGATTCGCGCCGCCCATGAAAAATCAACGCGCCAATCGGCGCCATAATCGCCCACAGCGCGACACCGCTGCTGCTGACAAAATCGCCAATCGACCATTGCATCACGAACGGAAAAAATAAAAATAGACTGAGTTGCAGCGTGCGCAGTAAAGCAAAATTTTTGCGCCAAGAATAAACCAACAACGACAAGCCAGACAATGCTTGATACAACAGCGGAATGAAAGTCGAGAGTTTTTGTCCGAACGCCCAATAAATCGCCAGCCACAACACGGGCGGAATCATCATCAAACCCGCCGCAAAAATGAGCATGTCGTGGTTGAGTTTTTCGTCCTCGGCGTCGCGCGCGGGTTGCGTGGTGGCCTGCATCAAATTTGAAATGTGTTTGGGGTTATCCATCGGCTTATTGTGTAGGTGAATTCAAGCTATCCGCTGATAGTACACGTTAATCTTGCGCCATTTTTTTACGACACATATTTTGGCAAATCTTTTAGCGTGCTGATTTCCGCTGCGGGAATT
>JAYVJD010000315.1:0-7435 GCA_043769625.1 Pseudomonadota bacterium
GCGTGCATGTGGTGCAAGGCGAGCGTGAACTGGTGGCCGATTGCCGTTCGTTGGCAAAGTTTGATTTGCGCGGTATTCCGCCGATGGCGGCAGGCGCGGCGCGCATCCGTGTGACTTTTCAAGTCGATGCTGATGGATTGCTATCCGTTTCGGCGCGCGAGCAAAGCACGGGTGTCGAAACCGGCATCGAAGTAAAACCTTCGTATGGATTGACCGATGACGATATTGCGCGCATGTTGAAAGAGTCTTTCACCCACGCGGGCGACGACATGCAGGCGCGCGCCTTGCGCGAGCAGCAAGTGGAAGGGCGGCAATTGCTTGAAGCGGTACAGAACGCAATGATCAAAGACGGCGAGGCTTTGCTCGACGCAACAGAGCGCGAAAAAATTACCGCTGCTATTACCCAATTATCCTACGATATCGAAGGCAGCGATCATCGTAAAATCAAAACCTCGGTGGAAGCCTTAAACCAGACCAGCGAAGAATTTGCCGCACGGCGCATGAACCGCAGCGTGGCCCAGGCGCTTACCGGCCAAAATATTACCCGCATATAGAAAAGACTATGACGCACATTAAAGTTTTACCCCACGCTGAGTTATGCCCTAACGGTGCGGAGTTTGACGCCGAACCCGGCATCAGCATTTGCGACGCGCTGCAGGAACATGACGTCGATATCGATCATGCCTGCGGGCAGGTATGCGCGTGCACGACTTGCCATGTGATTATCCGCGAGGGTTTCGATTCATTGGAGCCGAGCGATGAAGAAGAAGACGATATGCTGGACAAGGCTTGGGGTTTAGAGCCGCGTTCGCGCTTGTCCTGCCAAGCCAAAGTGGCCGATAAAAATCTGGTGATCGAAATTCCGAAATACACCATCAATCTCGCTAAAGAGGTCACGCCAAAATGAAATGGACCGATACCTTGGAAATCGCGATTCAACTGGCGGAAAAATATCCCGATGTGGATCCGTTGAAAATCCGCTTTACCGAATTACGCGAGTGGGTGATGGCGCTGGAAGAATTCGACGACGACCCAAACCGTTCAGGCGAAAAAATTCTGGAGGCGATACAGATGGCGTGGATAGATGAATTAAGTTGAATGATTCTGTCGCGAAAAAAAACAAAGGCCGGAAAAATCCGGCCTTTGTTTTGTATCTTATTCTCGAGAATAAGGCTAATTACTTAGCTGCTTTTTTGCTTTTTTTAGCTTTCTTTGCTTTCTTGGCCATGATAGCTCCTTTAATAATATGACTGACACATGCCAGTTGTGCGAATGATAGCTTCAATGATTTTAGCTGTCCAGCAGCATCTTGAAAATAAAGTGTAAATATAGCGTCAACCAAATTCAACTAGTGCGAATTGTCACAGCGTTTACTGTACCAGCCCCCTGGGCATGCCATTCGGGTACTGCGCCGCAATAACTTCTTTGATTTTTTCCGCCCGGTTTTCCGGGTTAGGGTGCGAGCTGAACATTTCCGGTTGGCGCCCTCGGCCGGATGAAGCCTTATCCAAAATTTCCATCACGCCCAGCAGCGCGCGCGGATCGTAGCCCGCCTCCGACATCAAGCGCACGCCGAGCACGTCCGATTCAATTTCATCGGCGCGGCCGTATTTCATGTTGATAGCGCTGGAAATCATTTGCGCCATGCCCGATCCGCCGCCGGTTGGATCGACAGCAATCACGGCGGCGCTAGTGAGGCCTTGAGTAAGCCCAGCCTTGGCCATGTGTTCCGCCGAGTGGCGAGCGACGACGTGACCGACTTCGTGGCCGAGCACGCCGGCAAGTTCACCTTCGGTGCGTAATAACTTCAGCAAGCCGACAGTGATGAAAATTTGCCCGCCGGGGAGGGCGAAAGCGTTGATGGTTTCCGGATCAGCAAGCAAATGGAAATCGAATTTATATGGAGATTTCGCGGCGACAGAACTGGCAACTACTTTTTGTCCGACTTTTTTTACCAGTGCTTGAGCTTGCGGATTATTCGCTAGCCCGCCCATCTCTTGTGCCATTTGCGGCGCGGATTGCAAGCCGAGGGCGATTTCCTGCTCCGGCGATAATTTGATGTGCTGTTTTTCGCCCGTGGTCGGGTTGATCGAGCTGCTGCTGTAATAGGAAATGACTGAAAACAGCGCAATCACTAAGCCTATGATTAATCTGGCTTTCATGGAATTCTCCGGCGATGGAAATAGATGCCCCTATAGTAGTGCGTTCGGGGCAGGGTGTAAATTTATTGCTACGGGCAATAAAATAGTTTGCAATCCATCTATATTTCGATATTATTGGAAATATGGAATCGAATCTAGTCATCAAGGCTTTAGGCGCGCTGGCGCAGGAAACACGGTTGGCGATTTTTCGCTTGTTAGTCCAACGCGGGCCGGAAGGATACGCCGCAGGAGCGATAGGCGAAATGCTGGCATTGCCGAATGCGACGCTGTCGTTTCACTTAAAAGAATTGACCGCTGCGCAATTGATTACGCCGCAACCGTCTGGGCGTTCGATTATTTATACCGCCGATTTTTCCGCCATGAATCAATTGCTGGAATTTTTAACTGAGAATTGTTGTGCCGGCGCGAGCAGCGACCCCGACGCTTGCAAACCAAAACCTATTTTGAAAAGGAGCAAATCATGAAACGTTTTCATGTCCATGTTGCGGTAGATAATTTACAAAAAAATATTCAGTTTTATTCTGCCATGTTCGGTGCGCAACCGAGCGTGATCAAGGACGATTACGCCAAGTGGATGTTGGATGATCCGCGCGTTAACTTTGCCATTTCATCTCGCGGAGAAACCCCGGGTTTGAACCACCTCGGCGTGCAGGCGGAAAACGCCGACGAGCTGCAACAGATTCGCAGCCAGATCGAAAAGGCTGACAGCGCAACTATGGTCGAGGAGACCGGCGCTGGCTGCTGTTACGCACGCACAGATAAATATTGGGTGACGGATCCGCAGGGCATTGCGTGGGAATCGTTCCACACTTTGGGCGACATCCCGACTTATCACGCAGAATCTGCCCTCGGAAAAAATGCCGCTGCTGCCTGCTGTGTGCCCGCTGCCTCGCAACCAGTGCTGCCGAAAAAATCCGCCATCGCTATCCCGGTGCGAGCCGCCAACGAGGGGAAATGTTGCTAATGAATAAGCCGAGAAAAAATATATTGTTTCTATGCACCGCCAATTCCGCGCGCAGCGTAATGGCCGAAGGATTGATGACGGTAAAGAGCAAAGGTCGCTTCGTCGGCTACAGCGCGGGCAGCCACCCCGGCGGCAAAGTGAATCCGTTTGCGATTGAGAGGTTGAAAACCATCGGCTACCCACTAGAGAAACTGCGCAGCAAAAGCTGGGACGAATTCGCCGCGCCGGATGCGCCGCATATGGACATCATCATCACCGTCTGTGCCAACGCAGCGGGGGAGGTGTGTCCGATATGGCCCGGCCATCCGAGCACCGCGCATTGGGGTTTCGACGATCCGGCGGCGGAGCAGGGCAGCGATGAGAAAAAAAGTGCGGCATTCAAAAAAATATTTCTACAGATAGAAAAGCGCATAGATACGTTTCTTGCGTTACCGCTGGATAAATTGAGCGACGCAGAACTGAAGCAAGCGCTGCAAAAAATCGGCGATAGTGCGCCATGAATGTGCGCAAGGCGTTTCTCGCCGAGCTAATCGGTACGGCATTCCTGCTCGCCGTCGTGGTCGGCTCCGGCATCATGGGTGAGCGGCTGGCCAACGGCAACAATGCGATTGCTTTGCTCGCCAATGCCGTTGCCACCGGCGCGGCGCTGGTAGCATTGATCATTACCTTCAGCGCGCACTCCGGCGCGCACTTTAATCCTGTCGTCACGTTGGCCGAAGCTTGGCTGGGAAGACTGGCCTGGCGCAGCGTGCCGGTTTATTTCATTGCGCAAATCCTTGGCGCGTTTGCCGGCGTAGCCGCTGCGCATATCATGTTTGAGTTACCGCTATACACGGCTTCCGAACATTTGCGCACCGGCTCGTCGCAATGGTTCAGCGAATTTGTCGCCACGTTTGGTTTGCTCACGGTGATTTTGCACGGCGTGGAAAACCGTCCGTCTGCCTTGCCGTACATGGTCGGCGCCTACATCACCGCCGCGTATTGGTTTACCTCATCAACATCATTCGCCAATCCTGCCGTCACCTTGGCGCGCGCGATGACCAATACCTTCTCAGGCATTTTTCCGGCGCATGCGCCTATGTTTATTGTGGCGCAACTGGCGGGTCTAATCGCTGCGGTATTGTTCTATAAAAATCAATATAAACAATAAGTTATGTTATAGGAGATTTTATGCTTTTAGTTTTCACCATCTTGACCGGCGTGCTGTTATTTATCGCTGAAAGAAAATTTCCTGCTAATCATCAGCCGAACGTAAACGGTTGGTATCTACGCGCGGCGATCTTCAATTTACTGCCGCTGCCATTTTTATTGCTGGCAGGATTAAGCGTTGAGCCGTGGTTACGCGCACATGCGATATTTGAATTGCGTAACTTGCCGCCAGTGCTAGGTGGGCTATTGGGATTTTTTGTTTTTCAATTTGCGCTGTATTGGTGGCATCGCTGGAAGCATCACAATGAATTACTTTGGCGTGGTTTGCATCAGCTACATCATAGTGCGCAGCGGCTCGAAGTGCTCACCGCGTATTACGCGCACCCGCTGGATTTCGCCTTGAATCTTTTGCTCAGCAGCAGCGTGTTATACGGCATGCTTGGCCTGTCGGTCGAAGGCGTGGCCTGGTTTGCGTTAATCGAAGGTGCAACCGACTATCTGGCACATTCCAATATCGCTACCCCGCGTTGGCTTGGCTATTTCACTCAGCGCCCGGAGATGCATCGCGTGCATCACGAATACGGAGTGCATAAAAATAATTACGCCCTGCCGCTGTGGGACATGCTGTTCGGCACTTATAGAAATCCGCAAACTGCTCCTGCTCGTTGCGGTTTTGATGCGGATAAAGAAGCTGAGGTGACCGCCATGCTGTTGATGGCGGATGTACACAGGCCGAAGCCGTGGCGTTGTTGCGGTGTCAATGTCTGAGCTACGGAAATAATTTACTCAGCGATACCGATGGTCAGTGTCGCAATATCACCCGTTACGCTCGCCATTTGCACTATGCTGTCCGCGCCAAAAATGCCGTCGTCGTTGATCGTCATGCCGTCGAAGTGCGCGGCACTTCTCTCGTAGCCGGCGCGGGCGTACATCTCACGGCACGCTTCAGCAGGCAGCGCCAGCTGCGAAGTTTTGATTTTGTTTTTGCCGCTGGTAGCGGCGGCGAGGCTATCGAATATTTCAAAATGCGTATGCGGCCAACGGACGGGGTAGCAGCCGGGAAAGATGGTGACGAACGACACTTCACCGCTGGCGTCAGTAACTTGCATGCCGCGCAAAAAATTTTCTCGCGTTACGCCTCTGGAGTAGAGCGAATACGCGCCGTCGCGCGTGCAATGCCAGATATAAATCGCGCGACCTGCGAGGCTGGCACAGTTCGCGTTGCTGTTCACCAACTTGAGTTTCACGTTAAGCAATGCACCCTGCGCCGTGCCGCTCATGCCGGCAAAGCTGGCGCGGATGTCACTGCGCACCACACCGGTTTGCGTCAACACATTGGCGATGCCATCGGCGTTGCGGTTGGTGCCGTCGCCGGGGAAAGGCCCGGCGGTCTCGTTGGGAATCACACCACAGCTCGCGCTGTTAACATCACCGGACGCAGCAAGGGCCAATGGTGCCATCGCGCCGAGCGATAACATGCGCAACACACGACGGCGATCCTCCTGCATGCGCAACATAGCGGGCAAGTCTTGCATCAACGATGAAGGAAAAGCAGGCATGGCAATTACCTCTATATAATGAAGCAGGTAAGACAGCGAATAGACGGCGGCGTTAGAGTTTTATTATAGGCTCAGACGGTAAGTTAAAAATTTCAATATAATCAAATGGTTATTATGCCAAATAATCCCAGGATAATCGCTATTCCCGCAGCAGTGGAGCGCATCGCGCTTTGCGGCGGACCGTATAATAATTTCGCGGCCACAGAAAAATTTCTCGCCGACACAAGCGACATCGCAAACAGATTTTGTCTCGGCGACATGGGCGGCTTCGGCCCGCATCCCGACCGCACCATCGCGCTAATGCGCGATGCCAAGGTGCAATGCGTGCAAGGCAATTACGACGACTCGGTCGGTAATAGCGAAGTGGATTGCGGCTGCGGCTACATCGACCCACTCGACCGCAAGTTCGCGCAGAGCAGTTTTGATTACACTTTTAAAAACACCAGCGAAGCAAACCGCGCATGGCTGCGCGAATTACCCAAACAAATTATTTTGCATTGGCGCGGCAAAAAAATCCTGCTCTGCCACGGCAGCCCGGACGAAGTCAACGAATTCGTCTGGCAATCTGAAACCGACGACGCGCGCATTGTAGATTGGCTTAAGCAATACCAAGTCGATGGCATCTGCGCCACCCATTCCGGTATTCCGTGGCTGCGCAAAGTTGACAACGGCTTTTGGTTAAATGTCGGTGTAATAGGCCGTCCCGCGCACGAAGGCTTGCCGCGCGTGTGGTACGCGACCATAGATATGATTGATGACAATCTCAAACCGAATTTGGTAGCGATGGATTACGACCCCGCGCCGGTTGTCGAAGCGATGCGCGCAGAAAAACTACCGGAAGAATTTTGCCAGTCGCTGCTCAGTGGAACATGGACCACTTGCTACAACATTCTGCCGCAGACAGAACAAAAAATTGCCATGCGAATAGTTAAAAACAACTAGTCATTCTGAGTGAAGCGAAGAATCTGTTTTTCAACTCTCAGACTTCACTTCAATATCAAGACAAATCTTGTTAAGCCCATTGTGGAATCAGGACGATTTCTATTTCGTTTTTCGTTTCCCATCCAGCCAACTATTTACGTCAAGTTCTGGAGCAATTCGTTCCAGAGCATTAAGTCCCAAGCGGGCTCGGTCTATCCAGCCCTTGCCGCGCCCAGCCAGATCAGCCCAGGCTTCTTCAACTTCCCAAGGCCGCTGTTGTTTTAATACAGCGAGTAGGCACGCCGCCTGAGTTAGATCCTTATTTGATTTTGTTGTGTAGGCTCCTGATCGCTCTGCAAATATAATCAACTTGTGTAGCGCATAGCGTGCAGGATGCGGCACATTGGCAACAACAACGCCAGCAGTGGAGGGTAGCGCAGTCAGCTGCACATCCTCCAGCGAATATTCCATGAACTTCAGCGGCTGCAAAGTAATGTGCAGATGCGGATGCTCAAATGGAGTATCGCCGCCTCGATGGCAGGTCGTCAGGAAATCAAGACGGAAATCCGGCTCACGCGGATTCAAGTACGACGCGCCCGATGCGCTAGTTAAGCTCGCCACCGGCAGCAAGCCCATGTCCAGCGATTCGATAGCCTCGTGGACATGCACATCGAAGTCAG
>JAYVJD010000316.1:0-2730 GCA_043769625.1 Pseudomonadota bacterium
CTCAGCCTGTTTTTTATTGAACACTTTGCCGGGTTTGGGGCGATTCGCTGGCTGTGGCCATTTACCACTGTGGCTGCAGCCTATTCAGTTTATATTCACCGCGCATCAATAAAACTGCAGCGAACTGACCTGATCGCCTACGCCGCCGGTTTCGCCTATGGCTTTGTCTGGCGTATGGCTTACCCGGATTTGTCGCCGTCGTCGGAGCACATGACGGATTTATTTTTCATTGCCAACTATATGCCCGGCGCGACCTTGCCACCAGAAGACGTATGGCAAGCCGGGCAAAAATTTGATTACTACTACGCGTTTCAACATTACTCCGCGGCGTTGCTGGGTCGGCTGTTTGGGCTGGATGGCGGCACGGCATATAACTTTGCTTACTGCCTGGTGTTTGGTTTCCTATTTAGCCTCGCGTGGTTCGCCGCGAGCATCTGGACGCAAGGCAGCAAACGTCGATCCGCCATTATCGTGATGGCGCTGATGGTTGGCGGTACAGGCCTGTCGCCGTTTTATCATTTTCTGTATCCGAGCAATATTTTTAATTCGGCCACTGCAGCGGAAGATACGACGCGTGCATTATGGGCGAATACGCGCTTCATCGGCCTATATGATCGACAAGCTAATTCGCCTTTCGCGCTGACGCTTTTAGGCGAGAATCATGCGGCAATCGTAACGCCAGAATTACCATTTGAATCAATAGGTTATATAACTTCTCTAGGCGACTTTCATCCGCCGCTCGGTGGCTTCGCATTATTACTATTCGCGCTCGCTTGCATCGCATGGCTAGAGCAACAACCGGACGACAAACGCGCGCAAGCCTTGCTCGCATTCAGCGTGCCGCTCACGCTCGCCACCAACGCCTGGGTGTTTCCCTTGCAAGGATTGTTGGTGGGCGCATGGGCATTGCTACGCGTATTTCAACGGCGTCCGCCGGATTGGAAAATGCTCATCGCGGGCGCGGCAATTGGCATGGTATTGCTGGTGCCATTCTTAACCCACCTCGCCACGCGCTCGCAATCGGTCGGCTTGCGTTGGCTCAGGCCGGAAGACCATGCATCGATGGTCAAAGTGTTACTGCAAATTTGGCCGTTGATTGCGCTGACGGTGCTGGGCCTGTGGCAAATACGCTCACGCAAAAATGCGCTGTTGTTTTGTTTGATGGTCATCGGCGTACTCACGTTTACCAGCTTGCTGCATTTTGAAGACGCCGTTGGCGGGATCTACAAACGCTTCAACACCACACTGAAATGGTGGTCGTGGATTCAAGTGCTGGCCGTCGTCGCGCTCGGCGCAATCGGCCTCGGCACGACTTCGAAAATCATTCGCTATAGCACACTCACCGTGCTGCTGCTTATCAGCACCTATGGCATCGAGTTGGCGCGCTATTGGGTGCATAGCCCACCCACCGCCGCTGGGAAAATGGCCGGCCATCATTGGCTGACGCAAGATTCTAATCAGAAAGATTTGCTCAATTATCTACGCGCTGCGCCGCGCGGCGTGGTGCTGGAAAATATTACCGGCGGCGCATACAACAAAAGCGGCGCGTTTAGTTTATTTGCAGGGAAGCCGTCTGTGTTGACGTGGCCCGATCACCTCAACATCTGGAAAGGCAATATGAACCACATGCGCATTCTGCAAAACCAGATCACGCAATTTTATGCCGGGCAAAAAGACGATCTACCGGGCTGGCTACAGGCGAATAAGGTTCGTTATATTATCTGGCTACCTGAATTCAATACGCAAGCATTTGATCAAATCAAACCGCAAATCGAAGCGCACTATCACTGGAAACCCTTCGACTTGAACCCCAGCGTTCGCCTCGGTATATGGGTGTTGAAATAATGCCTGCCAATAAAATCGCGCTATTAGCTGGAGCAACCGGGCTAGTCGGTGGCGGATGTCTGCACCTGCTGGCCAACGACGCCGCAGTGAGAGAAACCCGTGCGCTGGTGCGCCGCCCACTGCTACCGGAACGTCAGTACGCTCGTGTGCGCGAATGCGTCGTAAATTTTGACCAGCTAGAAGCTGAGGCAGAATTATTTGCCGTTGATTGGGTGTTTTGTACCCTCGGCACGACGATACGCGACGCAGGCTCACAACAAGCATTTCATAAAGTCGATTTTGACTATCCACTCGCCATCGCCAAGCTAGCGCGTGCGCGCGGCGCAGCGCATTTTCTGTTGGTCAGCGCATTAGGCGCGAGCGCAAAATCGACCGTGTTTTATAACCGCGTAAAGGGTGAGCTGGAAGACGCTATTTGCGCACTCGGTTATCCCAGCGTCACCATCGTTCGACCCTCTTTATTATTGGGCGATAGACAACCTCCCCGTCTCGGCGAAGAACTGGCAAAAAAAATCGCCTGGGCGGTACCGCCACGATGGAAACCGGTTCACGCACAACAAGTCGCCGCTACGCTCATCAATGCAGCGCATGCAGACATGCACGGTGTTCAAATATTAGAGAACGCTGCTTTGCGCGCAAGCGCCAAAGTGTAGGGTGCACCCGCGCGCCAAAGACTTATCCAACAACTTAGCTCGCATGGCGTGAAGTGGTGCGCGAGCGCACCCTATGGCATGGCTTCTTCCCGCTTTGACGGGAGACGGTGGGGGTGGATGTCTCGAATCACACAAAACCACCCTACTTCTTTTTCTTATCCAGCTCACGCAGATGCGCCAGCTTCTCCGCAATCTTCGCTTCCAAACCACGATCCACCGGCCGATAAAAATT
>JAYVJD010000317.1:0-2722 GCA_043769625.1 Pseudomonadota bacterium
TCATGGCGATATTTGTTTTTCATAAAGGAAGTGGAGTCGGGCGACATGATAAAATCAGTATTTACTTGTCCGGCTATACATTGTGGCGATTCCGAAACAACTCATCATCGCCTCGCGCGAAAGCCGCCTCGCCATGTGGCAGGCGGAATATATCCGCGACCGCGTGTTGGAATTATATCCGCAAATGGACGTGTCGATACTCGGCATGACCACACGCGGCGATCAGATACTCGACCAGCCATTGGCGAAAATCGGCGGCAAGGGTTTATTCATCAAGGAACTCGAAGTCGCGCTGGACGAAGGCCGCGCGCATATCGCGGTGCATTCGATGAAGGACGTGCCAATGAATTTGCCAGAAGGATTTTCACTCAGCATCATCGGCCAGCGCGAAGACGCGCGCGATGCGTTTGTGTCGAATGATTATGCCTCGCTTGATGCCTTGCCTGACAGCGCGATCGTCGGCACCTCCAGCTTGCGCCGCGAAGCGCAAATTCGTGCGCGTTATCCGAAATTAATTATTCAATCATTGCGAGGCAATGTGCAAACGCGCTTGCGCAAACTGGATGAAAAAAATTATGCCGCGATTATTCTCGCTGCGGCGGGATTAAAGCGCTTGGGTTTGGGCGATCGGATTAAAACTTTGCTCACGCCAGAACAAAGTTTACCGGCCGTCGGCCAAGGCGCGCTGGGTATCGAGATTAAATCACAACTTATTGATTATATTGAATTATTTAAACATTTTGAAGCCGCTTCGACAAGCGCCTGCGTGACCGCAGAGCGGGCTTTTTCGCGCCGCTTATCCGGCAGTTGCGAAGTGCCCTTAGGCGGCTATGCGCAGATAGTGGACAACGGCCTGGTGTTGACCGGCTTTGTCGCCACACCCGACGGCAAACAAATGCTGCGCGCGAGTATGCGCGGCAAACGTAAAGACGCGGAAAAAATCGGCACCGATTTAGGCGAACAAATGCTCGCCCTCGGTGCCGATAAAATTCTTGCGGCCTTGGAATCTTCTTCATGGTAATGGAAAATTTACGCGGCATGGGAGTGTTAATCACGCGACCAATCGCGCAAGCGCGGCGTGTGGCCCAGTCCATTCGGTTAGCTGGGGGCGAACCGCTACTTTTTCCAAGCATTGAAATTGCCGCACCCGACACTCCGCTTGCGGCGCAGAAAATAATCGATTCGCTGGCTGATTTCGATTGGGCTATTTTCATTAGCGCGAACGCGGTTGAAAAAACTTTCACCCTCCTCGGACCGCAATATCGCTGGCCGGATACAACGCGTGTCGCCGCGATCGGGGCAGCGACGGCCGAGGCATTGCGCGCCTACCGAATACAAAATATTCTCGCGCCGGAAGTAGGTTTTGACAGCGAAGCGCTGCTGGCTTTGCCTGAGATGCAAGCGGTAAAAAATGCGCGCATGGTGATTTTTCGCGGCCAAGGCGGACGCGAAACATTAAGACAAACGCTACTGGCGCGTGGTGCAGAGGTGGTTTATTGCGAAACATATCGACGCATCATGCCGTCTGCACCCGCGACAGATTTACACGCCTGGCTGGCACACAAAAAAGTGGCCGTGATCAGCGTGATGAGTGCGGAAAGCCTGGCCAATTTACTCCTGTTGGCGGGCGACGCGGCGGTGGCGCTTAAACCGATTCCGGTCGTAACGCATCATCCCCGCGTGGTGCAGGCCGCACGAGACGCGGGCTTTTTACAAGTGTTTACCTGCGCGCCCAGCGATGCTGCCTTGCTGGCTGTGCTGGAAACGCTTTCTCTTGGTACACTGCTATAACTGACCCTTACCGTTTACGGATATCAGCGCATGCCGGACTCTGTGTCATCTACTTCGCCAACTACTACTAGCCCTGCCAGCCAGGCCGCATGGTGGAAAAGTCCTGCGCTGTATTTGGCGCTGGCCGCGATAGGTTTCACCGGCTGGCAATATAGAGAGCAAACTCAGCAAAGCAGAAGTGTGCGCCAGGAAATCGCCAAACGTTTAAGCGCAGACGAAGAACAAACGCGCCAAATCAAAGCCAATGTGGACAAGGCGCAGCAGCAGTCCGAACAAACTCAGCAGCAGATTGCGCAGCTGGAAAACAAACTCGCCGAAGCAGAAAACCAATATGTTTCTCTCGCCGCTTTGTATCAACAGCTGTCGAATAATCCGGACGAGATTTCACTGGCAGAAGTAGAGCAGAACATCGGCATCGCCAATCAACAATTGCAATTGGCCGGCAACCC
Organism: Pseudomonadota bacterium; assembly: GCA_043769625.1. Classification (GTDB taxonomy): domain Bacteria; phylum Pseudomonadota; class Gammaproteobacteria; order Burkholderiales; family JBEEJL01; genus JBEEJL01. The sequence continues at coordinate 2,241 of JAYVJD010000317.1, forward strand.
GAAAGCGGCGCTGATCGCGCTGCAGGCGGCAGACAGCCGCCTCGCGCGTAACGACAAGCCGCAATGGATCTCACTGCGAAAAGCTATCAACGCCGACATTGAAAAACTGAAATCCCTGCCGCATGTGGATATCGTCGGCATGAGCTTGCAGTTGAGTAGTTTGGCGATGGAAACGGATACTTTTCCCTTCCTAATTGACAGCGCGACGGCCGAGGAGAAACCCATTGAGAAACCAACTTTAGGCTTTTTTGCCCGCCTGTGGGAAGAGACCAAACAACTGGTACGCGTGCGTAAAATTGATGCGCCCGACCCGGCTTTATATTCGCCGACGCAAAGCTATTTTTTGCGCGAGAATTTAAAATTACATATCCTTTCCGCACGCTTGGCCTTGCTCGCACGCGATGAAAAAAGTTTTCGCGCCGACATCAAACTCGCACAAAATATGCTGGCCAAATATTACGACCCAAATACAGTGCCGGTGG
>JAYVJD010000318.1:0-2722 GCA_043769625.1 Pseudomonadota bacterium
ATATGTAAGGCGATATTTTTTGTGAGCAACGCAGGATCATGACGAAATCGGACTTATTCAAAGCTTCCCTAACTCATGACGCTACCGCCATCAACATTCAACGTCTGCGCCGTGATGTAGGATGCTTCGTTACTCGCCAAAAATACCGCGACGCCGGCAATATCATCCGGCGCGCCCATATAGCCTAACGGCACGGCCTTGCCGACCGCAATTTTTTTCTCGCCGATTTTTAAGCCTTCGTAACGAGCAAACAGAGCGTCGACATCTTTCCACATCGGCGTGTCGACCACGCCCGGCGCAATGGCATTCACGCGAATCTTGTGCGGCGCCATGGCAAGCGCCGCGCTTTGTGTATAGCTGATGACGGCGGCTTTGGTCGCACAGTAATGTGATACCAACGCTTCGCCGCGGCGTCCGGCTTGCGACGCAAGATTGATGACTGCGCCTTGGATTGCGTCCGCCACCATCTGTTTCAACACCGCTTGCATAACAAAGAACATGCCTTTGACATTGACCGCGAATAATTTGTCGTACATCGACTCATCGCTTTCCAGTAACGGCGCCATGTCGAACAACGCGGCGTTGTTATATAAAATTTGGATCGCGCCGAAATGCTTGCGCGCAGTTTCAATCAACCGGCCAATGTCGCCACTTTTCGTTACGTCGGCAGCAATATAGTTGATGCGGCCACTGTACTGCGCTAGCAGCGATTGCACACCGGGTGATGGCTGCGCGGCGATATCCACGACCGTGCAGCGCGCGCCCTCGCGCAAATAAGCTGCAACGACTGCGAGGCCGATACCGCCACCTGCGCCGGTTAATAGCGCGTGACGATCCTGCAGACGCCCGATCATTTCTGTTGCTCCTTAATAAATTTATCCACGCGTAACCGCGCAGCACGCAGCGCCGTAATCAGCCTTGCGTCGCCGGCTTGCGGTCCCCACAAAACCTGATCGCTGCAAAACGCGGCCACCGGGTCGGGTGCATCGCAGATCTGATGTGCCGCTGCTACATCCATTCCTTGATCCTGATAAACGTAAGGAATTTGCCCGTGATGCCAGCGCTGCAAAAATGCCAAAAATAATGCCGGCAGCATCGCAACACTTGCGATGGACTCATCCTTTGCCAATCGCTCGCGTATGGTCGGCGCAATAAATCCGGGAATCTTTGAAAAACCGTCCATTGCCACACGCTGGTTAGTATCGCGAATCGCTGGATTGCCGAAACGCTCAAGCACCACATCGCGATAATTCGCAAGATCAATCGGACTGGGTGTCAGACAGGAAATAACATCGTCAGTCACGTAGTCGTGAGCAAATTGCCGGATAACGACGTCGCGCGTGCCTTCATGAATAAATTGGTAACCGACCAAGGTACCGGCCCAAGCGATACAACTGTGACTGGCATTGAGAATACGAATCTTCGCTTCTTCAAATGGCGCGACGGATTCGACCATCTGCACCCCGGCTTTTTCCCAGGCGGGACGGCCATTGCAGAAATTTTCTTCGATCACCCATTGAATGAAGTTTTCCGCCATGATCGCCGCTGCGTCGTCAAATCCGGTTGCGAATTTGACGCGTTCGTTAATGTCCGGCGTGGGTCGCGGTGTAATTCGATCGACCATGGCGTTGGGACAAGTCGTGTTAGCTTCGACCCAAGCGAGCAAATTTTTATCGCCCAGCAATGCAATGAATTGCAACAAGCCACTACGAAATCGCTCACCGTTGTGCCGTAGATTATCGCAATTCAATAGCGTCACCTGACCTGCGTCGGCGGCCATGCGCGCACGCAAAATTGCGCTCAACGCGCCGTAGATAGTTTGCCCCGGCACTTGTTGTCTCGCTCTTGCTACATCATCGCTCAAATCGGAGAAATTAAGATCGAGTGTATTTTTGGCATCAAGATAGTAGCCGGCCTCGGTGACGGTGAATGAAATGATGCGAGTATTGACGGCAGTACCGACGCGGATCATCTCAGCTAGAGAAGACTCGTACGCAATCACCTGACGAATCGCGCTGATGCGCTTGTAACGGCGCTCTCCGGCAGGTGTAACGGTTTCCAGCGTGTATTCACCGCCTTGGCGTTGCAACGCTGCAATTGTCTCGGCCATTTCGGGACGAATATTGCCGGCAGCCAACCACCACGCGCTATCGCCCGATTCGATCAGCTGCTGTAAATAGACGGCTTGATGAGCGCGGTGAAAGGAGCCCAGGCCAAGATGCAAAATAGTAAGCGCGTTGGCGGTAGAGGTTATGCCCATTCGAATATTTTTGTCAGTGCAGTATTCATGCGCTAGGAATGGCTGACGACATTTCCGTCACGACCAAAAACATGTAGGAAACGCGAATCAAATTCGATACCGACCGCATCGCCGAGCACCAGCGACGTTCGTTCGTTTTGTCGCGCGACTAAGGAGACGCCGAGCGCCTCGACATAATCAACGTGTCGGCACCTAATGCTTCGATCAATTCCACCCGACCCTGTATCGATCCTGAACCTGCCGGCAACACGCGCACACCCTCCGGCCGCACGCCAAGAAAACCTCCCGCCGCAATTGAAATATTCTGCAAAGATGCATGGGCCTCAACGGCCGCAACCGGCACCATATTCATCGACGGCGTACCAATGAATTGCGCGACGAATTGATTGGCTGGGTGGTCGTAAAGCTCGAGCGGCGACCCTACCTGCTCGATCGCTCCATCGCGCAGGACAACAACGCGGT
>JAYVJD010000319.1:0-7370 GCA_043769625.1 Pseudomonadota bacterium
TATTCAGGAGATATTCCGATGGACAGCAAAAAAATTCTCGACGATATCAACCAGAAAATCAGCGAGCTCTTCGCCACCAGCCCGGCGAAAGACATCGAAAAAAATATGCGCGCAATGATGGGCACGGCGTTCGCCAAACTCGATTTAGTCACGCGCGAAGAATTCGACGTGCAAACCGAAGTGCTGAAACGCACGCGCGAAAAACTGACCGAGCTCGAAGCAAAAATTTCTGCGCTGGAAAAGAAATAGAGGTGGCTGTTTTTAAGTCCCCTCCCCTTCAAGGCGAGGGTAGATTGGGGTCAACCCGGATGCTTTTCTTCCTTCGTCCCCTCCCCTTCAAGGGGAGGGTTAGGGTGGGGTCAACCCGGATGCTTTTTTTCCTTCGTCCCCTCCCCTTCAAGGGGAGGGTTAGGGTGGGGATGGGTGCCTTGCGACTTCCACTTCGGTCCTGTCCTTACCCCGTCAAGAGGCAAGGGATGGTGTAATAAGCAGTAGCTCTATATCCCAACGAGCGCAAACTTAAGCGAACCCCCATTATGCAAAAGCCAATATGTCCATAGCCGTTCTCTATAGCCGCGCCCTGTCCGGCATGGACGCGCCCCTCGTGCATGTCGAAACCCATCTTGCGGGCGGCTTGCCAACCTTCACTATCGTCGGCTTGCCCGAAGCCGAGGTGAAAGAAAGCAAAGACCGCGTGCGCGCAGCGTTGCAGAATGCGCGGTTTGAATTTCCGATGCGGCGTATCACGGTCAATTTAGCGCCGGCGGATTTACCCAAAGAATCGGGCCGATTTGATCTGCCCATCGCCATCGGCATTCTCGCCGCCAGCGGACAAATCCCCAAAGATGATTTGGAACAATACGAATTCGCCGGTGAGCTCGCGCTAACCGGCGAATTGCGCGCAATCCGTGGCGCGTTAGCGATGACGTATAAAGCGCACAAAGACGGTCGCGCGTTTGTGTTGCCCGCCGCAAGCGCGCCAGAAGCGGCGCTGGTGCAAGACGCCATTATTTACTCGGCGAAAAGTTTGCTTGAAGTGTGCGCACATTTGACGCGACAAGAACCGATGGCGCGCTACGTGACCAAGCCCGTGATCTCGGCGTTACATTACGCCGACTTCAGCGAAGTGAAAGGCCAGACTAACGCCAAGCGCGCGCTCGAAGTCGCGGCCAGCGGCGGACATTCTTTACTCATGGTCGGACCGCCGGGCACGGGCAAATCCATGCTCGCGTCGCGCTTCGCCGGCGTGTTGCCGGCGATGACGGAAGAGCAGGCGCTCGAATCCGCCGCGTTGCAATCCCTCGGCAGCGGTGGCTTTAAAGTAGAAAATTGGAAGCGCCGCCCGTTTCGTAGTCCGCATCATACGGCGTCAAGCGCGGCGCTCGTAGGTGGAGGATCGCACCCGCGTCCAGGTGAGATTTCTTTATCGCACCACGGTGTTTTATTTCTCGACGAGCTGCCTGAATTTGATCGCGGTGTACTGGAGGTATTACGCGAACCATTAGAGTCAGGCCGCATCACCATTTCGCGCGCGGCGCGCCAAGCCGATTTCCCGGCGCAATTTCAAATGGTCGCGGCGATGAATCCTTGTCCGTGCGGCTATCTCGGCCACACCAATGGAAAATGCCGCTGCACGCCCGACGCGGTCGCGCGTTATCGGAATAAAATTTCCGGGCCATTGCTTGATCGCATCGACATTCAAATCGAAGTCCCCGCCCTGCCAGAAAAAGAATTAACCGGCGTCGCCACCGGTGAAACCTCCGATGTCATCCGCGAGCGCGTGGAAAGCGCTTATCAAAAACAATTCGCACGCCAAGGCAAACCCAACTCGGCGTTAACAACCAAAGAGATCGACAAACTGTGCGCGCCGGACCAAGGCGGAGAAGATTTATTGAAGCAAGCGATCAGCCGCTTAAATTTATCTGCGCGCGCGTATCACCGCGTGTTGAAACTCGCACGCACGATTGCGGATTTGGAAAACGTCGAAAAAATTCAAGGCAAACATATCGCCGAGGCGATTCAATATCGGCGTTTTGATCGAGGTTAGTAACTCTATGATTAAATTAATATTTTTGTGCATACTTCTCGGCGCTTGCAGCGCAGTGGGCCATGCGGAAAACAAATCAACAGACCTACCCTATGTCGGCAGCGCACCCACCGCGCCGGAACCCGCCGGCATCAGAGTCACCAATAAAGTGGACGCCAAGTCGTGCAACTTCGTCGATGTCGCCGCCGTCGCGACCAACGCCGAAGCCGGCACGCAAATCAATATTCCCGCCGGCCATTGCGACTGGGGAATGAATGCACTCAAAGTCGGCGCGGGCGTGTATCTCAAAGGTGCCGGAAAAAACCTCACCGTCATCGCGCGCACTAGGCCGCCAGAAACGGACAACCCGGAAAAAAATGGCCCCGGCAGTTCGCTCATCACGTTTAATTGCGCGCCGGGCCGACCGAACACGCTGTCGAATTTAACCCTGCAAGGCAGCGGCAACGGCGGCGAAAAACTCAACGGCAGCGACCAACGCGAAAATGGCCTGACACTGAATGGCTGGCAATATTCCGGCAACGTCAGACTTAGCAGCGCCTGCGAAGATTTTCGCGTGTTCAACACGAAATTTTCCGGCTTCGGCTCCGCCGCGATCACCGTTACCGGAGATCCGACCAAAAATCGCGGCGTGATTTTCAACAACGATATTTCGCACAATTATTTTTATCATCCGCGCCACAAGGCGGTGATCCTCGGCTACGGCGTCGTCGTCTATGGCGATGGCAGTTGGCCCGCGCTGTCGCTCGGCACGGCAGATAATATTTTTATCGAAAATAATTACATGATCGGCAATCGTCATCACGTCGCATCAAACAATGCATCGCGCTACGTATTTCGCTACAACACCACCTTCACCACCGTCAGCGGGAAAAATGATTTCGCGCTCGACGCGCACGGACGCGCAGCGCAAAACGGCTCGCCCACCGGCTCGCGTCAAGTTGAAATTTATGCCAACGTGATCAATACCGAACTTCCGCCGAATGACATCGCGCGCACTGCCATCGGCATTCGCGGCGGCGACGGCGTGATCTTCAACAACAGCATCGGCGCACAATTTCGCTACGGTGTGGAGTTGATGATCGAAGGCGGCTACGACGCAAAAGGCAATCTCACCTGCAAAGACCCGCCCGACCGCATCGCCGACTTATATATTTGGGACAACAAATTGCCCATGCCCAATGCCAGCACCAACGGCGTCATCTCGGTCTGCCCCGACGTCGTAAAAATCGACCGCGATTATTTTGTGCAAGCCAAAAAAGGCTATGTGCCGTTTACTTATCCGCATCCGTTGCGCTGAATGGTAATTAGGTTTTTTGAATTATTCGAATAGATCAAAAAAAGTGAAGCATCATTTTCCTAATTTACCCCGTAAACATAACGAATAAATTCCGGATCATTTAAGTCGGGCTTGTGGCTATGCAAGCGACGACAAATTTCATTCGAGGCAGGGATATCTTTTTCAGTGAGTACACCCTTGCCATCGCCACCTTGCGCCACTAGCGCGTTACCTTTTAACGCATCGGCAATAATTTTTCCGGCTATGCTATTGCTGATACGGCGATTTTCAAGCGTATTTCGGAGAACGGGATCACTAAGAATTTTTTTTCTATCAATATTAAACCCCGAGGTAAGAATCGCATATTGGGGCATCTTTCCTATATAAGCGAATTGGAAACAGAACTCGGTTGCCGAGGCCATGTACTCGTTATCTAGGTCGTCAAACCAAAATCCAAATCGCTGGTAAGCATAAATATGGCTTAGCTCGTGGATAATTTTTTGCCCCACATCACTAGCCCAATATTGCAGGTTAGGACAATTTTCTCCCAAGCTGATCGACTGTAGCAAATATAATTTTAGCTCCCCGATCACTTTGCCCGTTGTTTTTTCTACCTGCGTTGCGCCTTGATTTGCAGGCAATAAACGTATCACAATTTCTGGAGGCAGATGTCCGGGAGACCATTCACTCAACAGATGTTGCGACAACGAGATACTGTTTTTCATCATTTGTTCTGCGGAGGCACACTCCTGCCCTCCCACTTTGAGAAATTTTTGAATAGCCGAGACGCTATCTTTTGGCGCTTCAATAATAATGTGCAGACCACCGATACTTTCGTTGCGCAATTCTACCCACGGCCCATCAAAGTAAGGTGGCTGGCTGATTCTGGAGGCCGAAAATAGATAATAAGTCGAACCCAGTTGCATCAGATGCTGGGAATTTATTCCATCTAGAGGCATATCACCCGCCCTTGCTTCAAGAAAGGCCAAAGGAATCATTTTGCATCCACTGCAAAAGACGATAAGTAGCAAAATCAGGGACATACGTCCCTGATTAATTATGCGATTAAATGTCATCGCGCCGGGCGGATTCCACCACCAGAAACACCAGTTTATGAAAATAAATCATTAACTTACGAACCCCTGATGTGGAAACGTTGGGACACTAGTGACTTGTGGACTTGAGCAAATACAGCGTAAGTTTATCTATCTGCTGCCCTGAAGTTTTTTCGTATTGACGCGCGCCGAAGTTGGGGGGTACCAAGCGGAGGACAATGATGGGGCTGTCCTTACCGGGCGACCACTGGGTAAGTAAACGCTGGCCATGTGCAATCGCTTGATACATTTGCTCCAATGCGGTATTACATCCTTCACGTTGAGTATTCAAAAAAATTTGAATGTCGTCTGTCTTTGTTGCAGGGGCTTGCAAACGGACTGTCAATCCTTCAACCACCTGTTCGCTTAAATCTACCCAAGCATCATCAGAGTAAGGACGTCCGTTGATTTTTGAAATAGATCGGAGAGTAAATTCTGCTCCTGATTGTTCGAGCCGATGCGCATTTGCGTAAGAGCCTGCCAAGTTTTCTATAAATGCCAGATATAGGGACTGGCAGCCACTGCAGCCCAGCAGCAGCAATAAAGTCAAGGGAATGAACTTCTGATAACTCGATCTTTTTCTAATCATTGTAAATTTTGTATTGTTAGGAAAATTATTTAGCAAGCTGCGCGCAAGAGGCTTATGGCAACCCATAAACATAACGGATAAATTCTGGATCATCTAAATCTGGTTTGCGGCTATGCAGGCGGCGGCATATTTCATTGGAGGCGGGAATATCTTTTTCAGTAAGTATGCCGTTGCCATTGCCGCCGGGCCCCACTAACGCGTTACCTTTTAACGCATCGGCAATAATTTTTCCCGCAAGTGAATGACCAATACGACGACTATCAAGCGCCTCACGCAGGACAGGATCCGTTAGAATTTTTTTTCGATCAATGTCCAAGCCGCGTGTTTGCACTACGTACTCTCTGATTAAGCCAAGGTAGGCAAACTGGAAACAAAATTCGGTGGCTGAGGCCATATATTCGTTATCCAGTTTATTAAACCAAAATCCATATCGCTGGTAAGCATAAATATGACTCAACTCGTGAATAACTGTTTTGCCTATACCGTAAGACCAAATTAGTAAATTATTACAATTTTCTCCGCTACTGATCGGACTCAACAAATACAATTTTGAGCCAGAGATAGATGGGCTGGAAGTTTTTTCGACATATGTGGCTCCCTGATTTACCGGTAATAAGCGTATTACAACGGTAGGCCGTTCCTGCCCCGGCGACCACTCGTCCAGCAGACGTTGCGACAGGGCAATACTATTTTTTAATATTTTTTCTGCTGTCTCGCATTCTGGCCTCTCTGTCTTGAGAAAAGTTTGAATATCCCTTAACGTGTCGTTTGGCGCTTCGATAGTAATATTCAGACCACTTACAGCTTCAGACCTCAACTCGACCCATGGGCCCTCGAAATACGGTCGTTGCCCCCTTCTGGAAACAGAAAATAAATAATAAGTCGAACCCCAACGCATCATCTGATGAGAATTCATCTGCTCTAAGTCAATGTCACCCGCCTGCGCTTCCAAATAGGTTAACGGGATAATTTTGCAGCTAGTGCAAACAAAGCTTAGTAAAAAAATCAGGGGCATGAGCCCCTGATGAAAGCGTCGATTAATGGTCATTGTGCAGGGTGAATTCCGCCACCAGAAGAGGTGCCAATGGTTATTGAAGTACGACTCGTAGCATAAGTTGTTGCGTTATACACGCTCGAACTTGCCACGGTTGCGACTGAGTTATTTAGTGCAGTAAATTTCATGTTTGCCTTAGCAGTAAAATCGGTGGCTTGCGGGTATTGCCTGACCCAAGCATTTACAGAGGCGGGGTTGGAAGACAAAATATAATTACCACTTTTAATCCAATTAAAAGTATTGGCCGCCACCGTGGTAGTACCCTGATATAGCGTAATTGTATAAACGCCGGTTGTAGCGCTAGCAGGGACGGTTGTACCGCTTAAGTCCAATTTGGCTAAGCTGGCGTCAAACGTATTGGCGTTAAAGGGTGCCGTAGCTTGAGCAAGCCAACTTTCCGGAATATATTGCCGAAGCACATAGAGATTAAGCGAAGATTTTGTTTTAAAATCACAGCCTATGGTTATTGCATTCCCTGCAGGAACACCGGGTATTGAATTAGGCCCGGGAGCAGGCGTTGGATTAGGCGCTTGATTGCACGGTCCATCAATATCACAACCACTTATTAATACCCCCCCCCGCAACTAACAACAATAACGTTGAAAATTTCCGTTTCATGGTCACTCTCCTGTTGTTGATTATTGGCAGATGCCAAGTTAGGTATAGTTAACGAATGCTGATTTGTCAAACGCCCAGCTTGATTCTTAGCCTAGAATAAAAATCAAAAAAATAAGGTCTGCTACAATCTTGCTCATGTCTTCACAAAATATACCTGCTACACAAACAGCTTTAATCCCCCACTGGCTGTTAATCCTCATTCTTGCCACGATGTCCACGCTTGGGCCGTTCGCCATCGACACCTATTTGCCGTCGTTCCACGCGATTGAGCAGGACTTGAATGCGTCGTCGTTTCAGTTGCAACAGACTTTGAGTTTTTTCCTCGGTGCGTCGGGGTTTATGGGTTTGTTTCATGGTGCGCTGTCGGATTCTTTTGGGCGGCGCAAGGTGGTGCTGACTGGCTTGGTGGTGTTTGCTATCGCGTCGGTCGGCTGTGCGTTTTCTACTAGCATCGGCATGCTGTTATTTTTCCGCGTGATGCAAGGTTTGTCTTCCGGCGTCGGCATGATTGTCGGGCGGGCGATTATCCGCGATACGCAGAGCGGGCCGGAGGCGCAGCGCATGATGTCGATGGTGACGATGATTTTCGGGTTCGCGCCGGCGGTGGCGCCGATTATCGGCGGTTATTTGCATACTGCGTTCGGTTGGCATTCGGTGTTTTGGTTTATCGCCGGCTTTAGTTTATTTGTCTG
>JAYVJD010000320.1:0-7342 GCA_043769625.1 Pseudomonadota bacterium
GGTGAGCATGGCGCTTGTCAGCAGCGACAGGGCGATAAACCCCGTACTATGTAGTAAAGTCCTGTTTCGGATAAGCATGATTCTCTCCTTAAATATGAATGTCGGTTGCAGATAAGTTGTCCTGCAGCAAGAGATACGCAGGAAAATGAATAACGGATGCTGCTAGACTGAAAATAATTTTTTGCATGAGTTGAAAGTTACTTCGCTATTTTTCGACCGCCCCCTTATTTACTATAGTTTTTAAACATGAATAATCCAGCCCATGCTCTCCAACTAAAACAGCTCTTGCTCGCTTCGGGCAAAGGCGACCAGAAAGCTTTCCAACAATTGTATGAATTGTCTTCGGCGAATCTGTTTGCCGTTGCCATGCGTATATTGAGAAGGCAGGATTGGGCGGAGGACGTGTTGCAGGAATGTTATGTGCGCATTTGGCATAACGCCGCCGATTACGACGCGACAAAAAGCGCGCCGTTGACCTGGATGATTTCCATCGTGCGCAATAGCAGCATCGATAATTTACGCCGCGCGGGCGTGCGCCCGCAGCAGTTGGGCGGCGAAGATATAGAGGAAAGCTTGGACAATATTATTGAGCCATCATTAGGCCCGCAAGAATTGGTTCAGCAAAACCAAAGCGCCGGACAAATCGAAAAATGCCTGGAGCAACTCGCCGCGCCCGCGCGCAAGAGTATTGAGCTGGCGTTTTTTTACGGCTATAGCCACAGTGAATTAGCCGAGCTGCAGAAGCAGGCCATCGGCACAGTGAAGTCGCTTATTCGTCGCGGCCTAGCCAACTTGAAAAACTGTTTGGGTGTCGCATGAACTATGACAACCCGGAATTGCGCAGTGCGCTCGCCGCAGAATATGTGCTAGGCACTTTGCAAGGCGCGGCGCGTAAACGCTTTGAAACTTTGTTGGCGAGCGACGCCGATTTGCAACGGCTGGTCGAGCAATGGCAATCGTCTTTTTCCGTGCTGGCGCTACGCTTGAATCCGATTGCGCCGCCGCGTCGCTTGTGGAATCGCATCCAGGCGCAGCTGTTTATGAAAAACGCGGCGGGCAAGACAAAAAATATTTCCACTGAAAGCTGGTGGAGTAATCTGGTGTTCTGGCGCGGCTGGGGTTTAGCCGCAACGGCTGCTGCGGTCGCGTTGACCGTGTTGCTGAATACCGCGCAACCACCCGAAGCGAAACCGATTTATGTGGTCGTGTTGAGCAATCAACAAGCGCAACCGGTTATGTCGGTGGCGAGCGACAACCGACAAAAACAATTGCGTATCAAAATGATTACGCAACAAAAAATCGACGCCGATCGCGATTACCAATTGTGGGCTTTGCCCGAAGGCGGCAAGCCGCGCTCGCTCGGTTTAGTGTCGGAGCAGGGCGAGACGGTGTTGTTGGTGCCGAATACTTTGGAAGGGCTCACTAACATCCCTGCGCTAGCCATCAGCCTGGAGCCGAAAGGCGGCTCGCCGACCGGCCAGCCGACGGGTCCGATATTGTTCACCGGCCCAGTAATAAAACTTTAATATAATCAAATAGTTATATAAATAGCTAAAAATGCCAAGCTCGACGCGGCAAATCATATCCATGATTTAATTGGTTTTATTTGACTTGCTGCCTGCCGATGGCTTTTATTACAAGCCGAAATGTGGAAAAATCGGGGTAACTGATTATTAGGTAATGCCATCATGATTGACCGGGACGGTTATCGCCCCAACGTGGGCATTGTTTTGTGCAATGCTCGCAACGAAGTATTTTGGGGCAAGCGTATTAAAGAGCATTCGTGGCAGTTTCCGCAGGGCGGTATCAACCACGGCGAGTCGCCCGAACAGGCGATGTATCGCGAGTTGGAAGAAGAGACGGGCCTGTTGCCGCATCACGTGCAAATCCTCGGGCGCACCCGCTCGTGGCTGCACTACGACGTGCCTGCGCATTGGGTGCGGCGTGAATGGCGCGGCAGCTATCGCGGACAAAAACAAATCTGGTATTTATTGCGTCTCGTCGGTCGCGATTCGGATGTGAAATTGCGCGCGAGCGCACATCCGGAGTTCGACGCCTGGCGCTGGCACGATTACTGGATTCCCACCGAGAGCGTCATCGAATTCAAGCGCGAAGTGTATAAGCAAGCGCTGAACGAATTATTCGTTTTTTTGCGCGGGCAAAATCCGCGTAACAAACGAACCCATTTAGGCATCCGCAACGAACCCAAAGAATCCCCTCCGGACGGCCTGCTACCTAAATTGTCCTAAAGCTTGAGAATAGAATAAACCTGTCCTATACTGAACTTATGATTTAGACATTGTCTAGTCATCTGTAGCGGTGCATCTTATTTTCTTAAGCAATTTCCCTGAATTTACGTAATATATTGATTAATATAAATATTTTTATCAGAAGCCTTACTTGAAACGCAAATCTACGAAAATCCATAATAAGTTGAAGTGTCGGTTTTCATCGTTGTTGTCCATTATTTGAAGCAGAGAGGGGTACCCGCAATCTGCACTTACCTTAATCACAGGAATTTATGTGATGACCTACCGTCAACACGTTGTTCATCGCGGACATGGCTTGACGTAAATCAAGTTTACTAATTTTTTTGAGATAAATCCTAGGAGAAAACAATGTCAACAGAAGCTAAATGCCCATTTTCAAGCGGCGCCATGAAACACACAACCGCTGGAGCCCCATCGAACGCAGATTGGTGGCCCAATCAGTTGAACCTGAAAATTTTGCATCAACACTCGCCGCAGTCCAACCCCATGGACGAGACGTTTGACTACGCCAAAGAATTCAAAAGCCTGGATCTGCATGCCGTCGTCAAAGATCTGACCGCACTGATGACTGATTCGCAGGATTGGTGGCCGGCTGACTGGGGCCATTACGGCGGTTTGATGGTTCGTATGGCATGGCACGCTGCAGGCACCTATCGTATTGCCGATGGACGCGGCGGCGCAGGCACCGGTAACCAACGCTTTGCCCCGTTGAACAGCTGGCCTGACAACGGCAACTTGGACAAGGCACGTCGTTTGTTGTGGCCGATCAAACAGAAGTACGGCCGCAAACTTTCCTGGGGCGATCTGATGATCCTCGCCGGCAACGTGGCGCTGGATTCAATGGGCTTTAAGACGTTTGGTTTTGCCGGTGGCCGCGTGGACATCTGGGAACCGGAAGAAGACATTTACTGGGGCCCCGAGGCCACTTGGCTCGGCGACAAGCGTTACACCGGCGACCGTCAGCTGGATAATCCGCTAGGCGCGGTGCAGATGGGTCTGATCTACGTCAATCCACAAGGCCCGAACGGCAATCCGGATCCGGTCGCCTCGGGTCGTGATGTGCGCGAAACTTTCGCGCGCATGGCGATGAACGATGAAGAGACTGTGGCACTGGTAGCCGGTGGTCACACCTTCGGCAAAGCGCACGGCGCAGCGCCGGATTCTAATTGTGGCCCCGAGCCTGAAGGCGCACCGATTGAAGCCCAAGGCTTCGGCTGGCTGTCGAAACATGGCAGTGGCAAGGGCGACGACACCATCACCAGCGGCATCGAAGGCGCGTGGAAACCAAACCCGACAACATGGGACAACGGCTATTTCGACATGCTCTTCGGCTACGAGTGGACGCTGACCAAGAGCCCGGCAGGTGCCCACCAATGGACGCCGAAGGACTGCAAGCCGGAACACATGATTCCAGATGCGCATAACCCGTCGAAGAAACGCCCGCCGATGATGACAACGGCCGATTTGTCGCTGCGCATGGATCCGGCCTATGAGAAAATCTCGCGTCGCTTTCATCAGGACCCGAAAGCTTTCGCCGATGCGTTTGCCCGCGCGTGGTACAAGCTGACACACCGCGATATGGGCCCGCGTGCCCGTTACCTCGGCCCGCTGGTGCCGCAAGAAGTCATGGTCTGGCAAGATCCGATTCCTGCTGTGAATCACAAACTGGTTGACGAGCAGGACATCCCCGCGCTGAAAGCAAAAATTCTCGCCTCCGGTCTGTCTATCTCGCAACTGGTCACAACGGCTTGGGCGTCTGCCTCAACCTTCCGTGGCAGCGACAAGCGCGGTGGTGCTAACGGTGCGCGTATCCGTCTTGCACCGCAGAAAGATTGGGAAGTGAACCAGCCGGCTGAATTGGCGAAAGTGCTGCAAAAGTTGGAAGCCATCCAAAAAGACTTCAATGCCTCCGCTGCTGGCGGCAAGAAAGTCTCCATGGCTGACTTGATCGTCCTCGGCGGCTGCGCAGCGATTGAAGCAGCAGCCAAGAAGGGCGGCCAAGACGTGAAGGTTCCGTTTACACCAGGACGCATGGACGCAACGCAAGAGCACACCGATGTCCACTCCTTCGCCGTATTGGAACCCCATGCTGACGGCTTCCGTAACTATCAAATCAAGGGATACGAAACCACCGCTGCTGAGATGCTGTTGGATCGCGCCAACCTGATGAAACTGTCGGCGCCTGAGATGACGGTGCTGATAGGCGGTATGCGTGCCTTGAACGCTAACGCTGGTCAGGCCAAGCACGGCGTATTTACCAAGCGCCCGGAAACCTTGAGCAATGACTTTTTTGTCAATCTGCTCGATATGAGCACGACTTGGAAAAAATCGAGCACGCCCGGCGTGTTGGAAGGACATGATAGGGCCAAAGGCGATCTGAAGTGGACCGCCACAGTCGTTGATCTGGTGTTCGGCTCAAACTCGCAACTGCGCGCTCTGGCGGAAGTTTATGCCTGCAGCGACTCGCAACAGGTCTTTGTGCGAGACTTTGTCGCAGCCTGGGACAAGGTGATGAACTTGGATCGCTACGATCTGAAGGCATAACCAACGTCCACAGCGTCACAATGAAGTTAGTTGTCACTCATGCGCCCCTACTCCATAGGGGCGCATGAATGTCCGGTTACATGATCAATAGGCGCAAACGCCGGACTCATTGCACTTAAGACTGATTTCAAAAAAAACTTTAGGCAAAGTCTCGTATTTCATTTCGTATCACCACGCAGTCAAAACGCCGGATAAAAAACCCGTGAGTAGCTGCAACTTGCGTCCGACGCAATAGTCAATATCGTAGAGAGTATTCCTCATCGTGAATACGCACCGCATACGGACTTTATTCAGGAAATAATCATGGCCATTACCCGCGCCAGTTTGATGAGCCTCGAAGCCTACGCCAAGGCGCGTAATGATTTCCGCGCCAAAGTCATCGCACACAAAAAAAATCGCACCTTGCATTTGGGCGAACACGTCACCTTGCTGTTTGAAGACGAGCTGACCATCCGCTATCAAGTGCAAGAGATGTTGCGCATCGAAAAGATATTCGAAGATCAAGGCATCGAAGAAGAACTCAGCGCCTACAACCCGCTGATACCCGAAGGCAGCAACTGGAAAGCCACCATGCTGATCGAATACCCCGACGCCGATGAGCGCAAAGTCGCGCTATCGAAACTGGTCGGCGTGGAAGACAAAGTATGGGTGCGCGTCATGGGCTTTAACCGTGTGTACTCCATCGCTGACGAAGACATGGAGCGCGACCGCGAAGGCAAAACCTCATCAGTGCATTTTCTGCGCTTTGATCTCACGCGCGAAATGATCGCTGCGCTGAAGGCCGGTGCCGATGTCGGCATGGGTGTTGATCATCCGAAATACCAAATCATGATAGACGAGATTGATCCGGTATCGCGTGAGGCGTTGGTCAACGATTTGCGCGGTTGATTGTTTGATACAGATCAAATTGAATAGCTAATTAAAGGATAGGCTTAAGCATCGCCATTGGTGGGGGAGAGCATGTTTCCCGAAAATTTAAATCCTGTTGAGTCTGTTGTCGATGCGTTGCAAGCGCGCTTGCAACGCGTCAAACTCCCCGTCGCCATCAAGCTGTGGAACAACCGACTGCTAATTGGTCAATCGCCACCCCGCGTTACCATCTCACTCAACACGCCGCAGACCCTGAGTTTGTTTTTGCGCCCAGACATCAGCCGCTTCGCCGAATATTACGTGCAGAAAAAAATCGATCTTGAAGGCAATGTGCGCGATATCGTGCGCATGGTCGCGCCACTGCTCGACATACGAGGGCAGGCAGTAAGCAAATTCAGCGCGCTGACGCACTTGTTCCGCCACACGCGCAGCCGCGATAAGCAAGCGATACAGTTTCATTATGACGTGAGCGATGATTTTTACGCGCTATGGTTGGATGCGCGGCGTGTCTATTCCTGCGCCTATTTCAAAACTGAAACCGACAGCCTCGAACTCGCGCAAGAACAAAAGCTCGATTTGATATGCCGCAAACTCGCCATCAAACCGAACGAACGTGTACTCGACATCGGCTGCGGTTGGGGCGCGATGATTTTCTGGGCGGCGGAAAAATACGGCGCGCATTGTGTCGGCATCACACTAAGTAAAAACCAATGTGAGTTTGTGCAACGAGAAATCATTGCGCGCGGATTAGAAAATAAAATTGAAGTGCGTTTGCAGGATTACCGCGACATGCCGGAAGAAAATCACTTCGACAAAATCATCAGCGTCGGCATGGTCGAACATGTGGGCACGCGCAACCTGCAAGAATACTTCAATAAAATCAATATGTTATTAAAGGAGGGTGGATTACTGATGAATCACGGCGTTACCTCGTCCACATTCGATAATGACCGCATCGACGGCGGCGGCGCGGAATTTATTCAACGCTATGTTTTCCCCGACGGCGAGCTGGCGCACGTCTCCAAAGTGCTAGACGCAATGTGCCGCGAAAAACTCGAATGTCTTGACGTAGAAAATCTGCGTCCACACTACGCCAAAACTTTATGGCATTGGGTCGAGCGACTAGAAAAAAATCAGGAACAGGCGAGGGCGCTGGTAGGCGAAGAAAAATACCGCATCTGGCGTGCGTATATGGCGGGCTTCGCCTATGCGTTTGAGCAGGGGTGGGATGCAATCTATCAAGTCGTTGCCGCGAAGCCGATGCAAGATGGCACCGTGCCGATGTATCCGTTTACGCGCGACTATATGTACGAGAAGTAGGGTGCGCCGCGCGCACGCGTAAGGCTCTCAGTATCATCATCAATTTTATAGAACAACAAACGTCCTGGCCCCTTCCCCCTTGACGGGGGAAGGTTGGGATGGGGGTGAAAATGTCGTCGCATCACGAATCGTAAAGCTCACAACAAAAAAATGCTGGGCTCATCAGCGCCAGCCTACGACACACCACGTTCCTTCCCCTTCAACCCTCGGCCAAATCACCCGAGGACAAGGGTGAGGGTTAGGGTGGGGATGGGTGTAAGAGTGGTTTACTTAAACCTGTTATCTTCGTGGTTTTATTTGCTTTGCCGGGGGTAGCCCGGCGGCTAGCCACTTTTTTG
>JAYVJD010000321.1:0-17490 GCA_043769625.1 Pseudomonadota bacterium
GGATTGGAAACCAGCACTCAATCGGTTTACTATTCAATTTGCGGAAAGAATGCCGCAGCAGTAATCAACCGCCACTTACACAAAATTCAGGACACCCCCGCGCAATACTGAACTCATTGTTCAGTAGTTACTTGGTTGTATTTGGAACTCTATGGCCGGTAGGTTATGGCTGCTATGCGTGGGTTGTCCTCAGAGCTAGGCGTATCACGAAGATATGGATTTTTGCCGCTTATTATGTGGGAGCTCTGCTGTCGTATGGATTAACTCTTTATAGCGACTCAAATGAACCAGCAAATACTTACGCACAGCTAGCTCTATTTATAAAACGCCCCGAATTAGTTTTAATTCCGATTGGATTATTTGCGTTTGCAAACGTAATGTTCATCCAAAAAATCGGCAGAAAGAAACCCACAGATTCTCAATATGAAGGCTAATGTATTTGGGGGAATGGGCCATTTAATATGAGGCGGCGGGGAAAAATCAGATTACCGGCAATCCAATTGTATTCGGAGATATCAGAAGATTCTTAGCTGATTGGAATGGTATGCGGGATACAGATGAAAAAATGGAACGCAACTAAAAATGAGGCTGAAAAAATATTTATGCTGGACGAGCAGCTACAAAAGTTAGGTATGGGGCCAATACCTGCATACGATAGAATATGTGCAGCAGCTAAGCGTCAGGAGTATATAGGTGGTATGTCATTTGCAGGGACTATTACGCCATCAAAAGCAGGGGCGGCTGGCAGTGCAAAGGCTGCTTGCAGTGGTTAAATTTCTGCGCGACCCTGGAGCCGCACTTTTCGTTTGTTTGATAGGTGGGCTTTGGTTATTTTGGGCGCCAACACCTGCTTAAAAATTAAGCAGAATACGTGAATTACCTGGTCAAAATTCAACCAGCACAAGAGGCCTTATTTGGTCAAAATTAAGTTAGCGGCAACAATTAGGCAAGCACCAGGGAAGCGTGTTCACCTATGCCGGGAGACCTATTGGACAAGTGAATACGCGCGGTTGGCGCAGCGCTTTATTGCGAGCAGGCATCGAGAACTTTCGTTGGCATGATCTGAGACATACATGGGCGAGTTGGTTAGTGCAGAATGTCACGCCTCTATATGATATTCAGGAAATGGGCGGGTGGAAGTCTTCAGAAATGGTGCGGCGGTATGCGCAATTAGCCCCGGCGCAAATGGCGAAACATGCCAATGTGGTAGGGAGTTTGCTTTGCGGCACAAATACGGCACAAGGCCAGAAATAAAATGGGGCTGCATCGCTGCAACCCCTTGATATTCTGGCTCCCCGACCTGGACTCGAACCAGGGACCTGCGGATTAACAGTCCGTCGCTCTACCGACTGAGCTATCAGGGAATTGAAGAGCGCAATTATAGCGGTTTTTGCGTTCTAGTCAAAGGACTCCGTCACTTTTCCTTATTTCAGCACCTTGGCGATAGCATCTGCTACGTAGTCAATGTTCTTTGTGTTCAGCGCGGCAACACAAATTCTGCCTGTGCCGACGGCATAAATACCAAACTCATTTCTTAACCTATCGACTTGATCAGAGGTGAGGCCGGAATAAGAAAACATGCCGCGTTGCGCGTTGACGAAGGAGAAGTCGCGTTCTACACCGGCCGCATGGAGCTTGGTCACGAGCAAGTTGCGCATGAGCTTGATGCGGTCGCGCATTTCGCCTAATTCGGTTTCCCATGTGGCACGCAGTTCGGGGCTATTCAATACTGCCGCGACAACGGTGCCGCCGTGCGTCGGTGGGTTGGAGTAGTTGGTGCGGATCACTCGTTTGAGTTGTGACAACACTTTGGCGGTTTCATCTTTGCTGGCGGTGATGATGCTGAGCGCGCCGACACGTTCGCCGTAAAGCGAAAACGATTTGGAGAACGAACTGGACACGAGACAGGAGATGCCAGCGTTGGCAAACATGCGCACGGCGCTGCCGTCGGATTCGATGTTGTCACCGAAACCTTGGTAGGCCATATCGAGAAACGGAACCAAATCGCGCGCCTTGACGGTGGCGACGATTTGTTTCCATTGTTCATTACTTAAATCCACGCCAGTGGGGTTGTGGCAGCAGGCGTGCAACACGACGATCGTACGCGCGGGCATGGAGTTGAGCGATGTAAGCATGCCGGTGAAGTTGACGCCGTGCGTGGCTGCTTCGTAATAGGGATAGTTGTTGACTTTGAATCCCGCCGCCTCAAACAGCGCACGATGGTTTTCCCAGCTCGGGTCACTGATGAAAACTTGTGCGTCAGGTAATAGGCGTTTGAGGTAGTCCGCGCCAATTTTCAGCGCGCCAGTGCCGCCGAGGGCTTGTGCGGTGACGACTTTGCCTTCATCGATTAACGGCGATTGCGCGCCGAGTAACAGCTTTTGCACGGCTTGGTCGTAGGCGGCGATGCCTTCAATCGGCAAATAGCCGCGCGGGGAGGCGGCTTCGAGGCGCGCTTTTTCTGCTTCGCGCACTGCGCGCAGCAGGGGAATTTTGCCCTCTTCATTGAAATAGACGCCGACGCCGAGGTTTACTTTGGTCGGGCGGGTATCGGCAATGAAGGCTTCATTGAGGCCCAGAATAGGATCGCGCGGGGCCATTTCTACAGCAGAAAATAATGTCATGTTGGGCAAACTCACAAGGTCATGGAACTAAAGAGGGAACGCGCTTACAATATCAGGTGGTTTTGATTATTTGCAGCAGCGACATTTTAACGCAAACCGTTGTATTTTCGCAGGGAAATTTATGGGCATCGTTGTCCCCTTACCGCTGAAACAAGCGGCGGCTCGCGTAGTGAGCTTCCCCGATAGTCCGTTCAAGTTACATAGACCGTTCGAGCCCGCGGGTGATCAACCCGAGGCGATCAAACAATTGGTCGCGGGTTTGGGCGATGGCTTGCAATACCAAACTTTGCTGGGTGTGACGGGCTCGGGTAAAACCTACACCGTCGCGAACGTGATCGCCGAAACCGGTCGTCCGACGATTGTTATGGCGCCAAATAAAACCTTAGCGGCGCAATTGTATTCCGAGTTCCGTGAATTCTTCCCGGAAAACGCAGTCGAATATTTTGTCTCGTACTACGATTATTATCAGCCTGAAGCCTACGTGCCGTCGCGCGATTTATTTATCGAAAAAGATTCCAGCATTAACGAACACATCGAGCAAATGCGCTTGTCGGCGACAAAATCATTGCTTGAACGCAAGGATGTCATCATCGTCGCCACGGTGTCAGCAATTTACGGTATTGGCGATCCGGATGATTATTACGACATGCGTATGTTGGTGCGCAAAGGCGATAAGGCCGACCATCGCGGCGTGATTAAACAACTCACCGCCATGCAATACGAGCGCAACGAAATCGAATTCAAGCGCGGCGTATTCCGCGTGCGCGGCGATGTGATCGATGTGTTTCCGGCCGAGAATTCTGAACATGCTTTGCGCATTTCATTTTTCGACGACGAAATTGAAAACCTGCTTATATTTGACCCACTGACTGGTCAAATTATTCAAAAGATTCAAATATTTACCGTATATGCCAGCAGCCATTACGTGACGCCGCGCGATACCACTTTGAATGCGATTGAAGCGATCAAAAAAGAATTGTACGAGCGCAAGGAATTTTTTGCAGCGAACAATAAATTGCTTGAGTTACAGCGCATCGATCAGCGAACTTTGTTCGATTTGGAAATGCTGAACGAATTAGGTTTTTGCAAAGGCATTGAAAACTATTCGCGTCACTTATCCGGACGCGGGCCGGGCGCAGCACCGCCGACTTTGATTGAGTATTTGCCCAAGAATGCCATCATGTTTATCGACGAGAGCCATGTGACGATTCCACAAATCGGCGCGATGTATAAAGGCGATCGCGCGCGCAAAGAAAATCTGGTGGACTACGGTTTTCGTTTGCCTTCGGCCCTTGATAATCGGCCCCTCAAGTTCGAAGAATTCGAGCGCATGATGAAGCAAACCGTATTTGTTTCCGCTACGCCGTCGGAATACGAGGCCACACACCAAGGCCAAGTGGTTGAGCAATTGGTACGGCCGACGGGATTGGTGGATCCAGAAGTCGAAGTCCGACCGGCATCGAGTCAAGTTGATGATTTATTTTCGGAAATCACCAAGCGCGTAGCCTTGGGCGAGCGCGTATTGGTGACGACACTGACTAAGCGTATGTCTGAAGACCTGACTGATTATTTAACTGAACATAAAATCAAAGTGCGCTATTTGCACTCGGATATAGAGACGGTGGAGCGCGTCGAAATTATTCGCGATTTACGCCTAGGTGTATTTGATGTGCTGGTCGGCATCAACTTGTTGCGCGAAGGCTTGGATATTCCTGAGGTATCACTGGTGGCGATTCTGGATGCGGATAAGGAAGGTTTTTTGCGGTCCGAACGTTCGTTGATTCAGACTATGGGCCGCGCCGCGCGCCATCTTAACGGTAAGGCGATTTTATACGCGGACAAAATCACCAACTCTATGCAACGTGCGATGGGCGAAACGGAACGCCGGCGTAACAAGCAGATTGCTTTTAATAGGCTACACGGCATCACGCCAAAAGGTGTGGAAAAGCGCATCAAGGATATTATTGGTGGTATGTATGATGCCGAATCGGCACAAGTAGGGCGCAAAGCGGCGCAAGAGCAAGCGCGCTACGAGGTGATGAGTGAAAAGCAATTAGGCCAATCGATGAAAAAATTGGAAAAAGAAATGCTCGATGCGGCGAAAAATCTGGAGTTTGAAAAAGCCGCCGGCTTGCGCGACCAATTAAAAATATTGAAGCAACGCTTATTTTTAAATCCTGAATGATTAAAATCTTATTTGTTTGCATGGGGAATATTTGTCGTTCGCCGACGGCGGAGGGCGTGTTGCGTAAATTTGCCCAGCAAAAGGGCCTCGATGCGCACTTGTCGATCGACTCGGCCGGTACGATAGGCTTCCACAGCGGCGAAGCGCCGGATAAGCGCGCTACACTGCATGCCGCCAAACGCGGCTACGATTTGAGTCCCATTCGTGCGCGCCAAATCAATCAACCTGATTACGCATTATTCGATTACGTATTGGCGATGGACCAACAAAACATGGCCTGGCTGAAAAATCAAATTCCCCACGAGCACGTGCACAAATTGCGCTTGTTTTTAGATTTTAGTCAAAAGTATTTTGGGCGCGATGTGCCCGACCCGTACTATGGCAACGCACAGGGTTTTGAAGTCGTGCTGGATATGATCGAAGATGGTGCCAAAGGTCTGATTGCTTATTTACGCGAACATGAATTAGCCGTTTCGCCGCAAGAATAAAAAGGAAACGCCATGCTGGAATGGTCTGCTTACATCAAAATATTGGTTGCGTTGTTGGTTATCGTCGATCCCCTCGCGGCGATTCCATCGTTCATTATTATGGCTGGGCATTTCAGCGAGGCGGATCGCAAAAAAATAGCGCGTATCGCCAGCGTGGCAGCCGCGACGGTGTTGGTAGTGGCGGCACTGATCGGCGATTCGATCCTGGATTTTTTTGGCATATCGATTTCTGCGTTTAAAGTCGCTGGCGCGATTTTGATTTTTTTCATGGCGATTGCCATGTTGCAAGTGAAGCAAGTACGCGACAAACAAACCGAGGAAGAGGAAGCGGAGGCGCAAGATAAACACAGCATTGCAGTCGTGCCGATTGCGATCCCATTGCTGGCAGGTCCTGGAGCCATTTCGACCACGATTATTTACGCTACCGAGCATCCGGGATGGCAGCACCGTTTGGTGATCGTGGCGTGTTGTGTTCTGGTCGGCGCGGCGTGCTGGGTCGGGTTGCGCGCCGCGACGCCAGTAAGTCGATTACTCGGCAAAACCGGCATCAATATTGCAGTGCGTTTGATGGGTTTAATCTTGACTGCCGTGGCTGTAGAAATTTTTGTCGGCGGCATACTGGTGTTAATGCCAGGTTTGAAAGGCCATTGAGTCACTATTTTGAAGAATAGGTTTCACCTCGACTCCATTTCGTAATTCTCAATATTCTCCTTCTGCACCACAAACTATCGCTCTGTTTATCAATTGCGCCGCCAATTGGGTGGGTTATTTACATTTATTAGGATTTTAGGCCCAATAAAATTCTATATCTATTTCTCAAATATCAGCCGGATGCCGACTACTTACCAGACTGCAGGCTGCGAACACTTCGGCATCAGCACCTCATACGGTGTCAACCCGAGCAAAATCAACTATCGTTGGCTGGCACCCAACCCAGCCAACCCGAGTGTGCTGATTCCTAACCTCAATTACGTCAATCTTCCCGCGCCGGTCTGGGTGGCGGTAGCGCCCGCGAACCTTGCATTACCGCCAGTCGTCGTCGCGGAGATTCCTGCATCGCCGGCGCCACCGGCGAAGTTCGGTGATGCGCAATGGGTGCGAGTTTATAAAGCAGAGCAAGCAGGCAAAGTTGATCTGGACGATCTCGTAGGCGATAACCACGTCGTTGTGCCAGAAAATGCCGCTCAAGTCGAGGTCAATTGGTCGTTGTTGCAGGCCGATTCGCCAGGCGGTAATCAGCGTCGGCGCGGCAAGCTGGCCAATCAAGGCAATCTGGGCAATCTGGGCAAAGGCAATCATGCCGTGGTGCGGCGCTACCAGTTTTATAAATACGCGGGCGTTTATGACCCGCTTACACACGAGGCCTTGTGCGCAGATCTGACTTGCACCGCACCAGGGCCTGGCGGGTTGGGCGATGCGATCGGTGCGCAGAATGCTGCAGCCAACTTGGACGTGAATGATTTGACGATTACGGTAGTCGGCAATGGCGGCGTGTCTTCCTTGGATCGAGTCATTTCATGTCCGAATAAGTGTTACGGTGTTTACAATTCAGGGACGGTCGTCAGCCTGACGGCAAAAGCCAACAGCGGATCTGCTTTTGCATTATGGAGCGGCGCCTGCGCGGGAGCCGGCGCGACTTGCAATGTCAGCTTGGACGCGGCAAAAACCGTAACAGCGAGCTTTGTCACTGTTGCAGCGGGTGGCGGTGGAGGTGGAGGTGGAGGCGGAGGCGGAGGCGGTGGCGGCTTACCCGTAACAGGCTACGAACTCAAAGTCAGCGTTAGTAATTCTGGTACCGTCACTAGCAATGTCGGCGGCATCAATTGCGGCATTGTGTGTACTGCGATAGTTGCGCCGGGCACAGTAGTAACACTGACGGCCATGCCGCCAGCAGGCAAAACCTTTGCAGGTTGGTCGGGTGCATGTACGGGCGTCGCGCCTATACGCGTGGTAACCGTCAGCGCCAATTTATCGGCGAAAGCAAATTTCAATAAGTGATCTGTAGCGGGTAAAACAAACGGGAGGGCCAAGTTTGGCCCTCCCGTTTCGCATTAGACGTTGCTAAATGGGCGTACCGAATCAGACTGCGGTTCCCGATGCCCCCTCTATCATCAAGCATGAAGGCGGTGGTATCTCGTCAGATTATTCGCCGCCGCATATACGCCGCCCGCGCGGAGGTGTGTCAAAATGTGTTTGATTACATTGATTTATTTTACGGCCTGAAACAGCGTAGCGTTTACAATCATCAACAGTGGTCGGTAAATTTCGAGAAGCAAGCTTTCGTCGGACGTAATATCCATTAATTAAGGCGCGACGATTCGGGTTTGTTTGGCGACGAAAGACTGTGATTTAATCTGCCCAGACATTATTATAATTGTTGCACTAGCAGCAATTTTATATACACGAGTATAACGGCCTCGTTCAAAAATAATGACCCTAAATTACCTCTGCTCATAGCGTGGATTAGAGCCTTACTGTAATGCTCATTTCAAAATTATTGACAGCATTTATATACGCGTGTAAATTTATTTTGTTGTGATATATAAACAATGCTATAACTATGTTGCATAGGCGTGTTTGGTGATGACATAGTTCGACGCAAATACTAAGATTCAAAACGGCTTGCGGCTATTCATTTTTATTTCGGCTGCATATAAAATCTATCCTGAGGAGGAGTTCATCTATGAAGCGCATTCAACAGAAAAGTCATTTAGTGGCAATAGTCGGTTTGGTCTTCGCGTCATTAGTCGCGCAAGCAGCTGAAGTAGAAGTGCTGCATTACTGGACCTCCGGCGGCGAAGCGAAATCAGTCGCCGAGCTGAAAAAAATCATGGAAGCCAAAGGCGATAAGTGGAAAGATTTTGCCGTCGCAGGTGGTGGCGGTGAAAACGCCATGACGGTGCTCAAGTCGCGCGTTGTAGCAGGCAATGCGCCGACCGCTGCACAAATTAAAGGCCCGTCGATTCAGGAGTGGGCGAATGAAGGCGTGCTGGCGAATCTGTCGGATACCGCCGCCGCGGGCAAGTGGGATGCCTTGTTGCCTCCCGTGGTGAGCAATGCGATGAAGTCTAAAGGTAGCTACGTCGCTGTGCCGGTGAACGTGCACAGAGTGAACTGGATGTGGGTCAATCCGGCGGTATTCAAGACAGCAGGTGCGACCGTGCCGAAGACTTGGGCGGATTTTCCGGCAGCGGCTGAGAAGCTGCAAAAAGCCGGTTTCGTACCCGTTGCGCATGGTGGGCAGCCTTGGCAGGATTTTACGATTTTCGAATCGGTCGTGCTTGGCGTAGGCGGGTCGGACTTCTATCAAAAATCCATGGTCAAACTGGATCCGGCCGCGCTAAGCAGCCCGACGATGGAAAAAGCCTTCGATACTTTCCGCACGGTGCGCAAATACGTGGACAAAGATTTCGCCGGTCGCGATTGGAATCTGGCGACGCAAATGATCATCCAGGGCAAAGCCGGTATGCAATTCATGGGTGATTGGGCCAAAGGCGAGTTTTCTGCGGCAGGCAAAAAAGCGGGAGCGGATTATCTCTGCGTGGATGCGCCCGGCACTGATGGTCAATTCACGTTTAACATTGATAGCTTCGCCATGTTCAGCCAGCAATCGGCAGACGCTAAAAAGGGTCAGGCGAACCTCGCCAGCGCCATCATGAGCCCGGAGTTTCAGGAAATATTTAACCTGAACAAAGGTTCGATTCCTGCGCGATTGGACGTGAAGATGGACAAGTTCGACGACTGCGCAAAAAAATCTAACGCCGATTTTGTTGCCACGTCGAAGAAGGGCACCTTGGTGCCTAGCGTTGCGCATGGCATGGCCGTGCCTGCCGCTTCTGCAGGCGCGATTCAAGACGTCGTGACGCAATTCTTCAACTCCGACATGTCGTCAAAAAGTGCGGTAGAAAAACTGGTCGTCGCCGCCAAAACCAAGTAAGGCGTCTAATTTGCGCGGACTATCGCGCAGACGGCTTCTAAAAATACATCAGTCACGCAGCGCGCAGGCGTTGTGTGACTTGATGACAAAACAACTGGAGGGATGTTGCACACTTCACCCTCAGCTGCGGTAGGTTCGGTTTTGCCAAACCCGAGCAAAAATCATTTCCTCGATCGCCTTGAACAATTCCTGCCCAAGCTCGTGCTCGCGCCTACCTTCGTATGTGCGCTGATATTTATTTACGGTTTCATTTTGTGGACCGGCTATCTGTCGTTTACACCTTCGCGCATGCTACCGAATTACGAGTTCGCTGGCCTAGTGCAATATCAATCGTTGTGGGCGAATGAGCGCTGGTGGGTCGCGCTCAAGAACCTGGCGATCTTTGGTAGTCTATTTGTAATCGGCTGTCTTGCCATCGGTGTCGCATTAGCCATTCTCCTCGATCAAAAAATCCGCGTGGAAGGATTCATCCGCGCCGTCTATCTTTACCCCATGGCCTTGTCGTTCATCGTCACCGGCACGGCGTGGAAATGGATCCTCAACCCTGGCCTCGGCGTGGAGAAATTGGTGCGCGATTTGGGCTTCGAAAATTTTACGTTTGACTGGCTGACCAACTCGGAGATGTCGATTTACACGGTGGTGATTGCCGGCGTGTGGCAGTCTTCTGGTTTCATTATGGCGATGTTTTTGGCGGGCCTGCGCGGGGTGGATGATTCGATTATTAAAGCGGCGCAAATTGACGGCGCATCGCTGCCGACGATTTACCGGCGTATTATTATTCCCAATCTGCGTCCGGTATTTTTTTCCGCCATTATGATTCTGTCGCATATCGCCATCAAAAGTTTTGATCTGGTGATGGCGCTCACGGGCGGTGGACCTGGGTTTTCCAGTGATACACCCGCGACGTTTATGTACACCTTCTCATTTACGCGCAACCAGATAGGCATGGGCGCGGCTAGCGCGATGATGATGTTAATGATAGTTACCGCCGTCATGGTGCCGCTGATGTATTCCGAACTCAGGAGTTCACGCCGTGGCTGATGTATCCAGCGCGCAAACTCAAGGCGCATCTCGCGTCGCTCGCATAGCGATTTATGCGTTATTAGGCTTAGTCTGCCTGTATTACTTGTTGCCTCTGTTCATTTTGATCTCCACTTCGCTCAAAACCCTTGACGATATTCGCACTGGCAATTTGCTTTCGCTGCCGAAGCAAATCACTTTGGAGCCGTGGCAGCAAGCCTGGTCCAGCGCCTGCATCGGCGTGCGTTGCGAAGGCATGAGCGTGTATTTCTGGAACTCGTTCCGCTTTGTCGTGCCGGCTGTTTTAATTTCCACGCTGCTCGGTGCATTCAATGGCTATGTTCTGACCATGTGGCGTTTTCGCGGCAGTGACTTTTTTTTCGCCGCCTTGATGATCGGCTGCTTCATCCCGTTTCAAGTAGTGTTGCTGCCGATGGCGCGCACGCTCGGCGCGCTCGGCATTTCCAATACCATAGCCGGACTTATTTTCGTCCACGTGATTTATGGCGTAGCGTTCACTACACTGTTTTTTCGCAACTATTACGTTTCCATCCCGGAGGAATTGGTGAAGGCCGCCAAAATAGAAGGCGCAGGTTTTTTGCGCATTTTCTGGCGCATTATCCTGCCGCTATCCACGCCGATCATCGTCGTTTCCATCATTTGGCAGTTCACCCAAATCTGGAATGACTTCTTGTTTGGCGTTGTGTTCTCCACCGGCGATCGGCAACCAGTCACTGTCGCACTGAATAATCTGGTGAATACTTCTACTGGGGTTATCGCCTACAACGTCAACATGGCGGCGGCCATAATCGCTGCGTTGCCGACATTGTTTGTTTATGTCGTCGCAGGAAAATATTTCGTCCGTGGCTTAACGGCCGGCGCGGTAAAAGGTTAAAGGGAAAGCATCATGGGAGCATTATCCATTCGAAATGTGCGCAAATCCTACGGCGCAACGGAAGTTCTTAAAGGCATCAACCTCGAAGTGGAAGAGGGCGAGTTTCTGATTTTGGTTGGGCCCTCCGGCTGTGGAAAATCCACCTTGCTGTCGATGATCGCGGGACTCGACAGCATTACTTCGGGTGAAGTGCACATCGGCGGCAGGATGGTGAATAAGCTCAGCCCGAAAGATCGCGACATCGCCATGGTGTTTCAGTCCTATGCGCTCTACCCGAACATGACGGTTAGACAGAATATTTCTTTCGGTTTGGAAATCCGCAAAGTTGCTAAAGCCGAACGGGAGAAAATCATCGCGCAGGTCGCGCAGATTCTGCAAATGGAGCCGCTGCTCGATCGCAAGCCTTCGCAACTTTCCGGTGGCCAGCGGCAGCGGGTCGCGATGGGCCGCGCCATCGCGCGCAATCCTTCTTTGTTTTTGTTTGATGAACCGCTGTCTAATCTTGACGCCAAATTGCGCGTCGAGATGCGCACTGAAATTAAACTCTTGCACAAGCGCGTCGGCAAGACAATCGTATATGTGACTCACGACCAAATTGAAGCGATGACCTTGGGCGATAAAATTGCCGTCATGAAAGCGGGCGAAGTGATGCAGTTCGGCACGCCGCAACAAATCTATGACAATCCTGCCAACCTTTTTGTCGCGGGCTTCATGGGTTCGCCGTCGATGAATTTTATTTCGTGCGAAGTTGGCGTAAAAAACAACGCGCCGAGTTTGAAAATGGAAACCGGCGGTCAAACGCATATCGTGCCGGCTAATGATGCGGCTTTAGCAAAGTATGTTGGGAAAGAAATAATCGTCGGCATACGCCCGGAAATGATTACGCATAAAATTGAATCACAAACCAGTGCCAAACATTTTTACCCGTTCGACTCCCAAATCGAAATCGCCGAACCCACCGGCGCAGACACTTTATTGATGATTAAAGTGAACGGCAAAGTAGTGGTATGCCGTGTCCACCCAGACCACGCGGCCAGGCAGGATGAACGTATGCCGCTGATGTTCGATATGTCCAAGACTGTGTATTTCGACCCTGCTACTGAATTACGTATCGCCTGATTTTTCTCGTATGACTGACACGCTTAACGTTGCATTGATAGGTTACGGTTATGCCGGAAAAACCTTTCACGCGCCTTTAATCCACAGTGTTGGTGGTTTGCACCTCGCCGCAGTCTGCTCCAGCCACGCTGAAAAAGTAGGCGCAGATTATCCAGCAATAAAAGTCAGCGCCGCGCCGGATGAAATATTCGCGCAGGCGCACATCGATGTCGTCGTCATCGCAACGCCCAACCACACGCATTTTGATCTAGCGCGACGTGCGCTGCTGGCAGGGAAACATGTGGTGGTCGATAAACCCTTCACCATCACCGCAATTCAAGCATACGAACTCACCGCATTAGCCGAGCAGAAGGGATTGGTGTTATCGGTGTTTCACAACCGTCGCTGGGACGCGGATTTTCTCACAGCGCGCGCACTCATCGCCTCGGGAAAACTGGGATCGTTAAACAGTTTTGAATCGCGCTTCGATCGCTATCGGCCAGAAGTGAGATTGCGTTGGCGCGAACAAGCGGGCGAGGGCAGCGGCTTGTGGTATGACCTCGGCCCGCATTTGCTAGACCAGGCATTGCAATTATTTGGTCGCCCAATGGCAATTCAGGCGAATTTTGCCATTCAGCGGGAAAATTCTCAAGTTATTGATTATATTGAAGTATTTTTAAGCTACCCGAACTTAAAAGTGAGCCTCCATGCCAGCATGTTAAGGGCAAACGAAAGCCCAAGATTTGTAATCAAAGGCAGCGCAGGCTGCTACACAAAATATGGCCTCGACACACAAGAAGACGCACTGAAGCGCGACGAGTTACCCGGTAGCAATGCATGGGGCCACGACCCACGTGATGGCTTGCTGCAAATGACGCAAGAAAATTCATCTAGCAATATTCCAACATTGGCCGGCGACTATCGCCACTTCTATACAAAATTTCGCGATGCGATCTCGTTGAAAACAGCTAACCCCGTGTTGGCAGAAGATGCGGTACTGACCATGGAGTTAATCGAGTTGGCGTGCGACAGTGCAAAGTCAGGGCGCGAGAATAAAGTGCCCGCAAAAAGCGTCAGTCATACCGCACCGCCTTAATCAAGCAATCAGACAAGCCAAGTAAGCGAATGACGGAAAATGCGAGAACCAACGATAGACAAAAACCCGTACCAAGTCGACATTCATAGGGCTAAAAAGAAGGCTTAGGAAAAATGCGGATGGTATCAGGCGCGTCGTGTCGGTCAGCCCTTAGCCGTCGAATTTGATGGAATCTAATGTCGCATTTTTTTGTCAGAAAAACCGTTATTGTCCCAACCTGCGTAACTTAGGTCAGCGTCGGCCGTAAATCGCCTCGAAGCCACCGACTGTTAACTCCAGCGTCTCAGTCAATATCTCCTCGCTGACGGCATTCAAGCTGGAGACGTGGTAGAGAAAAGGCAGGGAGTTGTCGAATACCCAACGATTCGCATCCGCCCCATGCTCATCAATCAGGACGATTTTGACCGTTCTCACAAGGGACCCTTTTGATTGGCGAGTCTCGTTCCACCATTGGTACCATTCGTCGGACGTGGTCAGTCCGCGCCGAAGGGTCAGGTGACCGAAGCGCGTCGTGACGGGACGTCGAATTTCAGTTGCGCCGTCATCTGGGTCGATGACGATCATAGCCTCAGGAAACAAGACTTGAAGCGCCCCCGAACCTTTCATTCCGTTGATTTCGACGCGAAAGCAAATATTAATAAAGGGATCTCGTCGCTCGAGCGGCATACCTTACTCCCGGAGTCAAAGCCGAGCTGAAATTTCTTCGCCTCGACCTTATTTGACGCGCTCGATGCCCTCATTTGCGAGCTCAAGCATTTCAATTAGCACCTCGTTACCTATTGCATCTAGATTGCTGGCCTCGTATTTGAGCGGCCAGGCATTCGTCACGACGAAGCGAGCTTGGTCCTCACCTGTCTCGTCCTGCACGACGATCACCACTGTTTTACGTCCAGCACTTATCTGGCCTGACGCCACGTCCGAGAACCATTTATAGAGCGCCAATGAATTCGAGCCAAACGTGATGCCGCGCTTGAGCGTGATGTTTCCGTATTTGGTAAGTCCAGGGAGTTTACGGACATGCAGCGGATCCGTTCCCTCGCGGTAATCGACGACTGCTATGCTATTGTCGCCGGTCCTTACTTCACTAAATCCGGCCTGTTCGATGTTATCGATCTCAAGTCGAAACCGAAAATTCCGCAATGGGTCAAGTCTAGCCATGATTGCACGCCTTCCAGAAGTCGATAATTCGATTAAGCGAAAATCAAAACGAAGCGGAAAGTAAATAGCTACAAATCATGGTAGTTGAAGGTTTTAGGAATTTCAACTTTTTCGCGCCAGTTGTTGCTGGCTTGGCTGGTAAGCCCCGCTCGCGGGGCGAGACTCAATTTAATGGGCAGATTAGCTGTCGTTAGCGATGCTGATTGAATTAAGTGAAATGGCTCCAGCATACTTGTTGAGCGCGCATAACTTCACCTGCAATTTAAGCCGCCTCGATACTCCAACCTATTTGCATCGTCGTATGAATCTGCGGCTGCTGGGCTGACTGATAGTCAGCGATGTGCTTCTGCGCTTTGGCGACACTCGCTGCGTCGAGATGAAACGCCAGACGCAGATCAAATTCGCGTGATTCACCCGGTTGTAATGTTGCGACTCTTCCTTGTACTTGCTCGAAAGAGCGGGGGTTGGGAAAATTGGTTCCGGGTTCTAATCCTGCGACATAGCCATCTCGCATGGAGGCGGTGTTTTTCCATAGCGTAAAAAATGGTAACTGGGAAAGATTGAAATGCACGCTGACACCTAATGTACCTGCTGCATTTTGCAGTAGCACTTGTGATTGGCCTGCTGCATCGCCGAGCAATTCCATGCAATACACTTGCTCTTGAAAACCTGCCTCAGGCGCGGCGAATTTTGACCAGTTGGCCACGCCTTCTTCGGCATGATGGGAGCGCGGCACCAGAGTTTTGATCGGCGCAAATACCTCGGCACCCGCTTCCAGAAACGGCGCACCGAAATTGATGTGGTAGAGCAATTGAAATTCGCTGCTGGTGTCCGAAGTGTTGCTGATAACGTCGCGAATGACGATTTCACACGAAGCTAATTTGGTCGTCGTGGTCGAGTTGAGTTTCAACCGCTGCGATTTGAAGCGCGATTCTTCTATCGATCCCTCGACACGTATGCCGTCTTTGTTGCTATCGACGCTCGCCGCTACTTTGTAAGCGGGCAGGTTGGCGATTTTTCCGTGCAGCGGATATTTTAGTTTACCGTTGGCACCGAACTCTGGCGCGCCGTTGCTTTCGAGACCGCAGCGGCATAACAATTCATCGAATCCACTGAGCCAGCCTAGACCGCTTTCATCGTGAATTGAAACGTATTTTGGATGCACCGGGCCGCGCACCGGGGATTGCCAACCAATTTCGATACCGTCCAGCCACACTTTCCAAATTCCCATGCCACGCTCAGGGAGTAGCCAAAATTTCATCCGGCCGTTATCGACTTCGATGATTTCCATGCCGCCGCGCAAGCCGCCATGCAATCTGCGTTTGGTTACGGCAAAATTTGCTTGGCTGCTGGTAAGATCGGACTGACTCAGAATTAATTCTTCAGTATTTTTGCTTTCATCGCCGATTAGCACTTTCACTTTACTAACCATCGCAATTTTCTTCAGGCCGTTTCGGATAAAAGATCGGTCGCGCCCGGAACATTATCCGGATTCACGGCGCCGGTGATCAGCCCAACGATTTGCTCTGGGTTAGTCGCCAAGGTGAGAACCGATGCGACAATACGACCTTGGCGAAACACCCAAATACGATCAGCCAGGTCGAACACTTGGCGCAGATTATGGCTGATGAGAATGAGCGGTACACCGCGCTTCTTTAAGCCTTTAATGATTTCTTCAACTCGAGCGGTCTCTTGTATGCCTAGCGCGGCCGTCGGCTCGTCCAGAATAATCATTTTTTTGGCGAATCCTGCTGCGCGGGCAATCGCCACGCACTGACGCTGTCCGCCGGACATGCCACGCAGCGTCTCGCTCATGTCTTGAATTTTTACTCCAGTGGTCGCAAGTAAACTCACCGCATGTTCGCGCATGGCTTTGTGATTAAGTATCGACAGCGGGCCGAGGTTGAACAAGACTTCTTCGCGGCCTAAAAAAATATTCGCTGGCACATCCAGGTCTTCGGCCAAGGCCAACGTTTGATATACCGTTTCGATGCCTTGGCTGCGCGCATCGAGAGGAGAATGAAAATGTACCGTATGACCATCAAGATGTATGGTGCCGCTATTCGGCTGTTCCGCGCCTGTAATCAGGCGCACGAAGGTGCTCTTGCCTGCGCCGTTGTCGCCGACAATCGCGGCGTGCTCGCCTTGTGCTAACGCAAAATGCGAATCGGTGAGCGCTTTCACGCCGCCGTAATGTTTAGTGAGGCCGTGAATTTTTAGCACGGGTGTTTGGTGATTTGTTTGCGTTTGATGCGTCATTTTTGCAGCAATCGTTGACGGCGAATTACGTCGATCCAGACCGCAATGATGACCACCGAGCCTATCGCCATCATTTGTTTGAATTGAGAAATCTCCAATAGATTCATACCGTTACGTATCATGGTGATGAGTATCGCGCCGAGCAAGCTGCCGATGATGCTGCCGCGTCCGCCGAACAAAGACGTGCCGCCCAAAATCACCGCAGCGATAGCGTCGAGCTCAAACATTTGCGCGATTTTTCCACTGGAAGAGTCCATGCGGCCGATCAACACTATCGCCGCCAGCGCGCAGCACAAGCCTGACACGACGTACACGCCGAGTTTGTACCAGCGAATATTGATGCCGACCTGGCGCGCGCCCATTTCATTCGAGCCGATGGCATACACGTAGCGACCGAGTTTGGTGCTGGATAAAATAAACGACATAGCAAGGTAAAACAAAACCATCACGACTATGGGCATCGGGATCAAGCCGAACAAATCACCGTAACCAATAAAAGGGAAGGGCGCAGGCAAGCCGGACATATCAAACCCGCCCGTGGCATCAAACGCCAAGCCGCGCCAGATGGTTAAACCACCCAAGGTGACGATGAACGAAGGGATGCCGACGAACGCCACCAGATAGCCATTAAACAAACCGACTGCTGTGCCAATGGCGAAAGCAATCAGGATACCGAGATAGGGATTCAAGCCCAATTTAATCATCATGAAACCGGCCACGGCGCCACATA
>JAYVJD010000322.1:0-2677 GCA_043769625.1 Pseudomonadota bacterium
ACACTGCTGCTGCGATTGTCGGTGAGCTGGTCATTACGGTTGAGCGATAAAGTAAAGTTGTAGCTGCCGCTGTCGCTGAAACTGTCGTTGCGGCTCCAACTTAGATTGGGCGAATAGCGATTGCGCTCTTCTTGCACGCCGAATTTCAATTCATCCGATTTTAATTTTAGCGGTTCGCGCAACACGATATTGATCGTGCCCGCGACTGCACGCGTGCCGGTCTCGGCCGTCGGCGCGCGCAAAATTTCGATGCGCTCGACTTGGTCGGGCGAAATTTGTTCCATGGAAAAACCCGGCGGGCTGCGCTCACCATTAATGAGCATCTGCGTATAAGCGCCGCCCATGCCGCGCATCGCCACACCGCCGCCGCGCCCGGATCGGCCGCCTTGCGTCACGCCGGGCAAACGTTTCAGCACATCACCTAAATTGGTGTCGCCGTATTGTTCGATGTCTTCGCGATTGATAATTATTTTTGCGGCGGTGGAATTGCGTCGTTCGCTCTGCGCATCTTTTTTGCCGCTGACTTCAACGCCTTCTACTCTTTCCGGGGTGGGTTCGGGCTTGGATTTTTTCGTGCCAGGCGGTGTATCAGGAACCTCAGGCGTCTGTTGCGCGCGTGCGTTCAACGCAAACAACATTGTCACCGCCAAACCCATAGGAAGAAAACGTAATACTGAGATCGTAGGCATGAAAATCCGATTGGGTTATATTATTTAACATATTGATTATATTGAATTTTATTGCGGACTACAACAAAGGCATCGCCGACACGATCACGCCATCGGCGTCTGCATATAGAAAGTGTCCCGGCACAAAAGTGACGCCACCAAATGTGACGGCGATATCAACATCGCCCGCACCTTTTTTGACGCTTTTGAGCGGATGTACGTTCAACGCGCGGACGCCGATTTGGATACGCGCCATTTCTTCGCTGTCACGGATGCAGCCATTGACGACGATACCGGCCCAATGATTTTTATGCGCCAGTTCAGCGATCAAGCCGCCGACCAACGCACAACGCAGCGAACCGCCGCCATCAATCACCAACACTTTGCCCGTGCCGTCTTTGGCTAAAGCATCGCGCACTAGCATATTGTCTTCAAATACTTTGACCGTAGAAATTGCGCCATGAAAATTTTTCGCGCCGCCGTAGATTTGAAATATCGGCGTGACGATTTGGATCTTGCCTTCGTTGGCGTCGCATAAATCGGTGGTGAGGAAAGTCATGTTATGTCCGTTTCGCTACGTTGAAATTTTCTTTCAGCATGGCCCAGCGCTCATGGTCGCGCCAGCGTCCAGCGATTTTGAGATATCGCGGTGAATAGCCTTCGAGTTGAAAGCCGACGCGTTTCACCAGCGCTATCGACGCTTTGTTCTCCGGCTGGATATTCGCTTCGACCCGATGCAATTTCAGTTTGCCGAATGCGTGTTTTAACACCAGCCGCAACCCTTCCGTTATATAGCCCTGCTGCGCATACGGCGTGCCGACGGCGTAACCCATATAGGCATTGCAGAACGGCCCGTAAAAAATTTGGCTCAGGCCAACGGAGCCCATAATTGCGCCGTCAGCTTTCATGCAAACCAGTAGCGTGAGTTTATCTTTGGCATTTTTACTGACGATATATTTTTTGAATTGCGCCGGTGTGGTCGGCGGCGTCACCCAGCCCTTATGTAAGTCACGGCTGGCGCGTTTGAGTTGCACCCATTCGGGGCCGTCATCCGCAGCAAGTGCGCGGATAAATACTTTTTGTTCGCGCTGTAGAATGACGCGATCAGAAATTTTCGTCCGGGCCAAGATATCTCCATTGCCCCAAAGGCAAATCGCCCAGCTTCACATTGCCGATGCGGATGCGTTTTAGGCCGGTGACTTTGAGGCCGACCAACTCACACATGCGGCGGATCTGGCGCTTGCGTCCCTCTTTTAAAATGAAGCGCAATTGATCGTCGTTTTGCCACGACACTTTGGCCGGCTTGAGTTTGACACCGTCGAGCTCGAGGCCGTGTTGCAATTTGCGCATGCCGTCGTCGCTGAGTTTGCCATCGACGCGGACTAAATATTCTTTTTCGATTTGCGAATCTTCGCCGATGAGTTGTTTGGCGATGCGGCCGTCTTGCGTTAACACCAGCAATCCGGTTGAATCAATATCGAGTCGGCCGGCCGGTGCGATGCTGCGCACGTGTTCAGGCGAAAAATTTCTGACGCTATGATTACCTTTTTGCTGATTCTCTCGCGTGACCAAAAGTATCGCCGGCTTCATACCCGGCTCTGGTTGGCCTGAAACGTAACCTATTGATTTATTTAATAAAATTGTTACTCGCTCATCTTGGTTTTTTTGTGCGCGCTTATCTAATTTAATTTCCTGATCCGGGTCGATACGCGTGCCGAGTTCGGTAATTTTTTCACCATCGACAAACACCCAGCCGCGCGCGATGTAATCATCGGCTTCGCGGCGCGAGCAAA
This sequence comes from Pseudomonadota bacterium, assembly GCA_043769625.1. Classification (GTDB taxonomy): domain Bacteria; phylum Pseudomonadota; class Gammaproteobacteria; order Burkholderiales; family JBEEJL01; genus JBEEJL01. The sequence continues at coordinate 2,462 of JAYVJD010000322.1, forward strand.
TGCCGCGTTCAGACATAATTTTGGATAAGCGGATTTTTTCAGTCATTAGGGTGTGGCGTAATAACGCTCAATGGTGAGGCGAATTTTTTCCAGCGCGTTTTGCGCGGCGCGTTCGCCTTCGAGAATAGCAAGATGCTTGGACTTGAAATCGGTCGGGCTCATGTCGCCGATGTTCGGGCGAATCACCACTTGCGCTTCATTCAACTCAAAAGAATT
>JAYVJD010000323.1:0-2666 GCA_043769625.1 Pseudomonadota bacterium
ATCGCTATCCGACGTTGCAGATTTGTTCAAACCAGCGTAATTCTTTGCGCATATTCAATGCCCGTGCTACTCGTTATTTGCAATGTATGAATGACCGAAGAATAGCGCTGGTTAGATAGACCGACTATTGGCCTGAAGATTTAGCCTAAAAGTAATAGGCGCGCAGGGTCTGCGCAGGATTTATTTGTCAGCGGGAATTGTAAACACGACAGCGCGATGGATTCCCTCAGCTATTGCTGAGGGAACTTCTAACCAAAGGCGCACGCTGGGAATATGGATTGTGTTGTTCGAATGAGCGCGAAAAGGTTTGATTTTTCGCAAGCGAAAATCGATTTCGAATTTCCGCGAGCGTCAGCGGTTGTTAAGCCGCATTTGAATCAGGATCGGTTTCACGGTGAGGCGCGCTTCTCTGCGATACAGACGTCCATACACCGCATACGCAAAATTAGCGAAGTCGAACGCGTGGGCAAACGGCTTAATCATCCGCCGTACAGTCGTGCCGTCGCAAAATGAACCCAGCGGACAGTCGTTGTTGCTATTGAACTCGATCACGATACTTTGAATACCGGTGATCTTATTCACACGAATGAGTTGTACCAAGACTTGATAGGTATCACCCGTATGAACATCAACGGTGTGTACGCCGTCCGGATCAATATAGGTGACTTCCAATTGATCCCAGGCCGGGTTGGTGCCGAGATCCCGCGGGTTGTCGACGTTGCACACTATGGCGATGTATCCTGTGTGTGAAGCATTGAAGCTGAGCCTGCCGCCGGGCACTATGAAACGGGGAACGGGAAATGCTGCGGACGGCGTGCCACTGTAAAAATTATTGTCCGTACCGGCGCATCCGGCCGGAACCGCCGTCCAGTCCTGCAACGCAAAGACCGGTTGAGTGAATCCATAAACCGCGAATGCAAGGGCGAGAAACTTAAGCTTACTGATTACTTTGCTTGAGGCATTTTTGCTGATGAGCGCTTCGAATATCGAGGCGCCATTGAGTTTGTTGAAAAGTAATTGGAACATGATGAATCCTTTTGTCTGTCGGGGTTGGATAACTTGATTCCGTTAGGAACCTTGCGGGGGCCGTCGCCGACGGACCGAGGCGCTGGGACGCAAATTTGCCCAAAACTACGATCCGTTCGGCAATAAACACCTGATTGGGGTTGCTTAGTGTCGCGTGCGGGAGCCGTCGGGCCACACGTTCCACACCGGGACACCGCCAGGCCAAGGGTGCATGCTAATTCCACCCTCGCCGGCGTAAACGCCGTCGATGTAAATAGATCCCCCGGTGACCGCGGCAATTTCGTCGGCGTGCAAAGGAACCAGTGCTTCGTATGTGTCATCAAATGCTTTGAACATGATTATCTCCATAGTGAGTTTCAAAATCCCGCCGTACATAGCGGCGGGCCGTCGGTCGTTGCTTAACTGCGATACGAAAATCGCAGCCGATGCGTCGCCCCGACAACTGAAGAGTAGATAGTCTGGGGAAATCGCACACCCCCTGTCGTGGGGGTAATGGCAACTCGCCCGGCGGGCCCCGTAGTTGTTGCCTCACGTTCGTGGCATGATATCGTTCGTTAAATAATCCATCCCCGAAACAACAAAAGGAACCTCCATGGCCGAAGCCCCTGAAATTCCGGAAGCGAAAGATCAATTCGAAAAGCGTGTCGCCATTAGTATTGCCATCATGGCGGTCGTGCTCTCCTTCTTCGCCAATCGCGGCGACAACGCCAAGACCGACGCGATTATTCATAACACGGAAGCGGCGAATCAATGGGCGTACTATCAAGCCAAGAGCATCAAAGCGAATCTGTACGAAATTCAGGCCAAGGTCTTGACGTGTGCCAAAGGCGTGGATGGCAAAACCGATGCGCCTTGTGTCGGCCTCGCGGAGGAATTCAAGAAAACCGTCGAGCGCTACAAATCGGAAGAAAACGATATCAAGAAAAAAGCCGAAGCGCTGAATGCCGAATCGGCCAAGGAAATGGAGATTAACAACAAATGCGATTTCGGGACGTTGCTGATCCAAGTCGGCATTGTGCTGGCGTCTGTTGCCATCCTGTCGCGATTAGCGCTGTTTTGGTACATGGGGCTTTTGTTAGGCCTGGGCGGCGTGATTGGTGGCGTGATGTCTTTTCTCTGATTACTTTCCACTGCAGCACAGCCGGCCAGCTAATGGTGTAATTAGTTATTCGGATGAACAATCGCACAGGGCTTACAATGAATCGAGCACCTATGCCAAAGTGAGAAGGAGGGACATATGAGAAAGCTAAATGGGGTCTACTCAGTCGTCGTCATTGATAACATTGATCCCGATAACCTTGGACGCGTAAAAGTGCGGCTTCCACCGATAGGCGAGTCTGACCAACCCGGCCACGACGCATGGGCTCGTATTGCTACCTTGATGGCGGGCCAGAATCGGGGGACATGGTTTATCCCCGATGTGAACGACGAAGTACTGGTTGCTTTTGAAGCGGGCGATGTGCGGCGGCCTTATGTCATTGGCAGTCTGTGGAACGCCGCCAGCATGCCGCCGGAATCGATGGATGCGAACAACGACAAAAAACTTCTGCGTTCACGCAACGGCGTGAAGATTACCCTCGACGATCAAAGCGGTCAGGAGAGCTTCATAGTCGAGACGCCGGGCGGTCAAAGGATCACTC
>JAYVJD010000324.1:0-7231 GCA_043769625.1 Pseudomonadota bacterium
GATCGGCGAGGTATGCGTACGCAATAACATTGGCTGTTGATCAACCCTCGCCTCTATGTAAAACGTATCGTGCATCGAGCGCGCCGGATGCTTTTCTGGCGTATTCAGCGCGGTGAAATTATGAAAATCATCTTCAATTTCCGGGCCGTCGGCGACGTCGAAACCAATGCTGCGGAATAGTGCTTCAATGCGCTGTTGCGTGCGCGTCACCGGATGCAAACCGCCTCGAGCCATGCCACGTCCTGGCAAAGTCACGTCGATGGCTTCCTCGGCAAGACGCGCATTCAACTCGCGATTTTGAATCGCGTCACGTTGCGCATTGAGCAAAGCCTCAACTTGCTGCTTCACTTCGTTAATCGCGGCGCCGAGCTTGGGCCGTTCTTCTGCTGTGGCCTTGCCAAGCTGCTTCATTTGCTCGGTCAGCGCGCCCTGCTTGCCCAGATATTTGGCTTTAACCTGCTCAAGATCCGCCAGCGTCTCGACTTGGGTAATCGCAGCTTGGGATTCGACCAAAATGTCAGCGAGTAGGCTCATAAATAGAATTCAAGAATTTGGCAATAAAAAAAGGAGGCTCTGCGAGCCTCCTTTCCGGTTTACAACATTCAGGCTGCGCGGCTGGCTTTAGCTCTTGCGACAAACACAGCAAACGCCGGTTTGTCGAATACGGCCAAATCAGCCAGCACTTTGCGATCCACTTGAATCGCAGCGCGCTTGAGGCCGTTCATAAACAAGCTGTAGTTCATGCCGCACTCACGCGCGGCGGCGTTGATACGCGCAATCCACAGGCGGCGGAACACACGTTTCTTTTGACGACGATCACGGTAGGCATATTGTCCGGCCTTCATCACCGCTTCTTTGGCGATACGATAGACGTTCTTGCGACGACCGCGATAGCCCTTGGCTTGATCGAGGATTTTCTTGTGGCGCGCGCGCGCCGTTACACCACGTTTAACTCTTGGCATTTTTCGGCTCCTTTACGCGTATGGCAACATGGCGCGAACGGAGTCCGCGTTGGTTTTGTGGACGCTGGTGGTGCCGCGTAATTGGCGCTTGTTCTTGGTGGTTTTCTTGGTGAGAATGTGGCGCTTGAAGGCTTGGGACCGCTTGATCCCGCCGCCAGATCGCACCTTGAAGCGCTTGGCAGCGCCACTTTTGGTTTTCATCTTAGGCATTACGACTTCCTTTGTTTTAATAAACCGCGTCAGGTGACTGAAGAAATCAGTGCTTTAACTACCAGAACACGCCTTGTGGAACCACTACGTGAGTTCTGACTAAGCACGATACCGTCGCAATACGTCGTTGCTCTTAAAAAATATCTCCTTACATATAACCCATATGCTGCGTCGATATTTTTTATTCGCGCCTAGTATTGCTTAGGTCTCGAACTTACTCAGAATTCACTTCAACTTCGTATTGCAACTACTTGATTCAATTAAATTTTCTTCTTTGGCGATAATACCATCACCATTTGCCGGCCTTCCATTTTGGGGAACTGCTCGACCGTGCCGTGGGGCATCAATTCCGCTTCCACACGCTTCAAAAGATTATAACCTAACTCCTGATGCGTCATCTCACGTCCGCGAAAGCGCAGGGTGATTTTAGTTTTGTCGCCTTCTTCCAAAAACTTGATCAGATTACGCACCTTGATCTTGTAATCGCCTTCGTCGGTGCTCGGACGAAATTTAACTTCTTTAACCTGAATCTGCTTTTGCTTCAGCTTGGCCTCGTGCAGTTTTTTCGCTTCCTGATAACGGAACTTGCCGTAATCCATGATGCGGCACACGGGTGGGACTGCCGTCGGGGCAATTTCAACCAGATCGAGATCGGCTTCTTCAGCCAGACGAAACGCTTCCGTTAGCGCAACGATCCCGAGGGGTTCCTGTTTGGGGCCAATCAGCCGGATGTCAGTGCCTGTAATTTCACTGTTGATCCGGACTTGCTTTTCCTGAGCTATAGCAACGTCTCCTTAAAAATCTATCAAAAACCGCAGTGGCGGCAACAGTTAAACCGGGGCTAGCTCTCCACGAAGCCGAGAGATCAGCGCTTCGAGGGGCATTTGCCCGAGGTCTTCTCCATTGCGGGAACGGACGGCTACCAGATTCGCTTGCACTTCCTTATCACCTACGATGATCTGATAAGGCAGCTTTTGCAAACTATGTTCTCGTATTTTATAGGTTATTTTCTCATTTCTCAAGTCCGACATGGCGCGGAAGCCCGCTTCGAGCAAACCTTTGGCCACATTGCGAGCGTAATCAGCCTGATGCTCGGAAATATTGATCACCACCATCTGCACCGGCGCCAGCCAAAGCGGCATGGCACCAGCGTGGTTTTCGATCAAAATGCCGATAAAACGCTCGAGCGAACCGACGATGGCCCGATGCAACATGACCGGCACCTGACGCGAGTTATCTTCGGCGACATATTCCGCGCCCAAACGACCGGGCATGAAAAAGTCCACTTGGATGGTGCCGCATTGCCAGGTACGGCCTATGCTATCTTTGAGATGAAATTCTATCTTCGGCCCGTAAAATGCGCCTTCTCCCGGCAATTCATCCCATTTCATGCCAGATGCGCGCAATCCGTCGCGCAACGCATCTTCGGCCCGCGTCCAGGAATCATCGTCGCCGATGCGGTTTTCCGGCCGCAAGGCCAGCTTAATTGCCACATCCTTAAAGCCGAAATGTTGATAGACCTTTTGCGCCAGCGCGTTGAAATTGGTGACCTCTTCTTGAATTTGCGCTTCAGTGCAGAAAATATGGCCGTCGTCCTGGGTAAAACCGCGCACGCGCATAATGCCGTGCAGCGCGCCCGACGGCTCGTTACGATGGCAGGAGCCAAATTCGCCGTAACGCAAGGGCAAATCACGATAGCTTTTCATACCCTGATTGAAAATCTGCACATGGCCGGGACAATTCATCGGCTTGACGGCGAAGTCGCGTTTCTCCGATTCGGTAACAAACATATTGTCGCGATAGTTTTGCCAGTGGCCGGTTTTCTCCCACAGGGCTTTATCCAAAATCTGCGGACAGCGCACCTCTTGGTAACCATTGTCGATATAAATGCGGCGCAAATATTGTTCGACCTGTTGCCACAACGACCAACCCTTGGGATGCCAGAACACCATGCCCGGCGCTTCGTCTTGCAGGTGAAATAAATCCAGCGTCTTGCCGATTTTGCGGTGGTCGCGTTTTTCTGCTTCTTCCAGCATGTGCAAATACACGTCCTGCTCTTCTTTTTTCGCCCACGCTGTGCCGTAAATTCGCTGCAGCATTTCGTTTTTCGCATCGCCGCGCCAATAGGCGCCGGCGAGTTTCATCAGCTTAAATACTTTGAGTTTGCCGGTGGACGGCACATGCGGGCCACGGCACAAATCGGTGAAGTCACCTTCGCTGTAGAGCGACACGTCTTCGTTAGCAGGAATCGATTGGATAATTTCAGCTTTATATTTTTCGCCAATGCCAAGAAAATATTTCACCGCCTCATCGCGCGGCATGACTTTGCGCGTGACCGGAATATCGCGCTTGGCCAATTCCGCCATGCGCTTTTCAATCGCGACTAAATCCTCTGGCGTAAACGGGCGCTTATAAGAAAAGTCGTAGTAAAAACCGTTGTCAATCACCGGGCCGATAGTCACTTGGGCATCGGGAAATAATTCCTTCACCGCATAAGCGAGCAAATGCGCCGTCGAGTGGCGGATGACGTCCAAGCCGTCAGCGTCTTTGTCGGTGATAATCGCCAAATCGCTATCCGCGCTCATCACAAACGAGGTATCGACCACTTGGCCGTTGACCTTGCCCGCGAGGGCGGCTTTGGCGAGGCCCGCGCCGATATTCGCCGCGACTTCCGCTACAGAAACCGGCTTGTCAAAGGAACGGACCGAGCCGTCAGGTAATGTAATATTTAGCATACAACCTCTATCTGTCAGACATAAAAAAAGTGCGGTCAGGCCGCACTTTTTTGTTTTACTGCCTATTTACATGGAACGTCCGGCTCAACGTCTTGAGTATCAAGCTACCGTTATGCGAGTTCGGAAAACCATGTTAATCCTACCGTTATGTTGGTAGGCGCGATTGGACTCGAACCAACGACCCCCACCATGTCAAGGTGGTGCTCTAACCAGCTGAGCTACGCGCCTAAAGAAACGCTATTCTATCTGAAAGCCCTGCCCCATTCAAATTCTTCAAACAAATCAGACAAATCGCTCTCGCCCTTGGCGCGGAATTTATGGCAAGCTAACGCCTCTCAATAATACTTCTCCAAGCCATGCTCCGATCCCTTTTTCGCCTATTCCGCGAGCTGCGACAAAATCTGCGCGGTGGTGCGCGCACTGCGTTTTTGTTGCCTCTGCGCGAGCCTTTGCGTATTTCGCCGGAGCAAATTGTTTTGCTTGTTTGCGCCGATCTATCTATCTCATTGCTGGTGGCGATGGCGTTTAATGGCTGGAGCGGCTCAATGAATCTTTACGCCCTGCCCGGTTTTGCGTTTTCTGTGGTGCTCACTTTTTTATTTTCGCTGATCGTCGCGCGCCTGAACCGACAACCTTCCTTGTTGCTCACCCTTCCCATCGCGTTTTTCGGCGCGGGAATTGTTATGCGTTTATTTTGCGTGACGGTTTGGTTGGCAGCAGGTTGGCTGAATAACGACGGTGCGCAAAGTTATGTGCAATGGACTATTTATTACGCGACATTTTTTTGGTGGATCGTGATCGCGACTTTTTTTCTACTGCGTTATGCCTCTTCGGGGCTGGGCAAACAGCTTTCACGTGGCGCAGACTTCTTTCGGCGCGCAATCTATATCCCATTGTTTATATTGATTATTTTATTGCCCGCTTACATGCTGCCGCGTGGCGAATTATGGGAAGCAAAATATGAAACGTCGGGCTCCGACCGCAACGCCAACTCGATCGACCGCGAAGAAAGTTTTCATGTGCAGCCGGCGCTATTCAACGATGCGCTCGATGGCTTAGCCCCAGAACGCCCCGGCATCACCGATTTATATTTCGTCGGTTTCGCCGGTTATGCGAACGAAGATGTGTTCATGAAAGAATTGCGCGTGATCGAGCCACTATTCAAACAACGCTTCGACACGCAAGACCGCTCCATCGTGCTGATCAACAATCCGCAAAGCGCAGCGACCACGCCAATAGCAACGGGAACCAATCTCGCCATGACGTTTCACCGTCTGGCGAAAAATATGAATGTCGAAGAAGACATCGCTTTTCTTTACTTCACCAGCCACGGGTCAAAACAGCACGAACTCTCCGTCAATTTCTGGCCGCTGAAGCTCAACCAAATTACACCGACCAGCCTGAAAAAAATGTTCGACCAAGCCGGTATTAAATGGCGCGTGATTGTTGTTTCGGCGTGTTACTCCGGCGGTTATATTGAGCCGCTGAAAGACGAACACACGCTGATCATGACCGCTTCGGACGCCAACAACACCTCGTTCGGATGCGGGAGTGAATCGGATTTCACCTATTTCGGCAGAGCGGTGTTTGATGAAGAATTGCGCAAGACATTTTCTTTCGCACAAGCTTTCGAGCAAGCCAAAGCCAGCATCCTGAAACGTGAAAAAGCCGACAACTTCGAGCCGTCGAATCCGCAAATCTTTGTCGGCGAAAAAATCGCGATCAAGTTAAAAGAGCTTGAAACGCGCTTGGCTCAACTACCGCTAGCGCAAACTGCCGGAGCGTTATCGCATGAAAAATAATCTGAAAAACATCCAGGCCCTCACCTTCGATGTCTTCGGCACCGTAGTCGATTGGCGCGGTAGCATCCTGCGTGAGATGAAACTATTGGCGCGGGAGAAAAATATCAAGGTGGATGCAGCCGCATTCGCCGACGCCTGGCGCGCCGGCTACCAGCCCGCGATGCAGCGCGTACGTAGTGGCGAGTTGCCGTGGATGAATATCGATGCATTACACCGGATTATTCTCGATGATTTACTCAAAAAATTTTCTATTACTAGCCTGACAGAAACAGAAAAAAATCATTTGAATAAAGTATGGCATCGTCTCAAACCGTGGCCCGATTCGGTCAGCGGCCTCAAGCGTCTGAAGAAAAAATATATCGTGACGACGCTATCCAACGGAAATGTCTCGCTACTGACTAACATGGCAAAATTCGGTGGCTTGCCGTGGGATTGCATCATCTCGGCTGAACTGGCCAAACATTACAAACCCGATCCCGAAGCCTATCAAATGGCCGCTTCGCTGCTGGATTTGAAAACCGAACAAGTGCTGATGGTCGCCGCGCACAAAAGCGATTTAACCGCCGCACAAAAAACCGGCAATCGCACGGCGTTCATCACGCGTCCGTTGGAATACGGCCCGGATGTCAAAAACGATGTGTCGCGAGAAAAAACTTTCGACATTCATGCGCTGGATTTTAATAATCTGGCCGAACAACTTGGCTGCTGAAGTGAGATCGCTGGGCTTGCCAGCCCAGCCCGAATGAATTGAAATGGTGAAGAGGGTAATGATGAATAAGCTGAAAAACAATTCGAACCTGGCCCCTTTGATTCTGCCCTCTCAAACCGTGGTGCGCCTCCCATTATTCAGGTATGTTTTCGCCTCCTCGTATAGTCGCATCTCTTCAGCAAAAACTTTGTCACCTTTAATCTTGGCTTGGTTTTCGAGACTTGGGTCTCCTGCCCTTTCTGCGACGTAAGCCAAGCAGTCGTAACTTTCGGCTCTCCAAGGAGCAAGTTTCACCAATGATTGTGCTGACTTCACCGCTTCGACGAAGTTTCCGCTGCTGGAGTGAAACGTAGCCATTACCCGGATACCATTGAAATCATCTGGCACATCAGCGAGATAGGTGGCAAGAATGTCCAAAGCCTCTTTAGTGTCTCCAAGCCAGTCTTTCAAATGAGCTGCCAATATCGGATCTAGAAATAATCCCGAAGGTTTTTTCTTGAGGAAATAATCGGCAATTTCAGGAATGACAACTCGTTGGCCAACCTTGCTTTTTCCTCTCATCATTTTGTATCGAGCAATCGTCCGTAGCTCTATTTCTTTCAGCTTGGGGATGACAGAAAGCCATCCGGGATGGTTCTTGATAAATTGCAGAACACCATCGGCTCCTGCATCTGACCCATAACCGTTGTCGGCCCAATGTTCCAGCATCTTTATGAGAGCGTGCTTGCGTATGTCGAGAGGAACCAATTCGGACTCCCATAAGGCGGGTGCAATCATATTGACCGCCTCTGCATCATGAATGAGGCTTCGCAG
>JAYVJD010000325.1:0-2660 GCA_043769625.1 Pseudomonadota bacterium
ACGTCAACATCCTCGACAACGAAGGCGCGTTGGCCATTCCTGAAATACCAAAACGTCTCGGCGTCATCGGCGCGGGCGTCATCGGTTTGGAAATGGGCAGTGTGTGGAAACGCCTCGGCGCCGAAGTCACCATCCTTGAGGCTTTGCCTACATTCTTAGGCGCGGTGGATGAGGCCGTCGCCAAAGAAGCACTGAAAACTTTCACCAAAGAACAAGGCATGGCGATTCATGCAGGCGTTAAAATTTCCGACGTGAAGCAGGACAAAAAATCGCTCAAGGTAAATTACGCCGATGCAAGCGGCGCGGCGCAAACTCTGGAAGTGGATAAGCTGATTGTTGCCGTGGGTCGTGTGCCGAACACGGCTAATCTCGGATTGGATTCCATCGGCGTCAAAACCGATGCGCGCGGTTTTGTCGAAGTCGATGATCACTGCAAAACTTCTGCGCCTAACGTGTGGGCCGTGGGCGACGTGGTGCGTGGGCCGATGCTCGCGCACAAGGGCATGGAAGAGGGCGTTGCTGTTGCCGAGCGCATCGCCGGACAAAAGCCGCATCTTGATTACAACACCATTCCTTGGGTCATTTATACGTCACCGGAGATCGCCTGGGTCGGCAAGACGGAACAGCAACTCAAGGCCGAAGGCGTCGAGTATCGCAGCGGCGTATCGCCGTTTGCCGCCAATGGACGCGCCAAAGGCTTGGGCGAAACCGGCGGCTTTGTCAAAATGTTGGCCGACGCGAAAACTGACCGCATCCTCGGCGTTCACATCATCGGCCCGTTCGCTTCGGAAATGATTACCGAAGCCGTAGTGGCGATGGAATTCGCCGGCGCGGCGGAAGACATCGCGCGTATCGTGCATGCGCATCCGTCATTATCCGAAGTGTTCCACGAAGCGGCGCTACAAGTTGATAAACGCCCGATTCATAACTAAAAGAGAAACTACATGTCAGAACACGGCTTTCACGTCCACGGACCGCATGACCACGAGATCGAACATGCCGCCGAACACGGCGGCAAAGATAAATTCGTCGCTAACATTGCAGTGACAACGGCGATACTCGCCACCATCGGCGCGCTATTTTCCTATCAAGGCGGCGCGACGCAATCGAATGCCGGTTTATTTAAAAACGATGCGGCAATCATTAAAACCGAAGCGGCGAATCGCTGGAGTTATTACCAATCCAAAAGCAGCAAACAAAACCTAGCTGAACTTTCCGTGTTGATAGCCCCAGTGGAAAAACAGGATAAATTCAAAGCCGACGTTGAGCGTTACAGCAAAGAAAAAGAAGAAATTAAAAAAGAGGCCGAGCTGCTCGACGCAAAATCGAAAGAGTGGGACAAAAAATCCGACGACCAGATACACCAGCATCATCGCTGGGCACAAGCCACGACATTTTTGCAAATCGCCATCGCCTTATCTGCCATTGCCTTGCTCACGCGCAAAAGTTGGTTGCAGTGGGGTGTGTATGGCGTCGCCGTTTTTGGAATTGGTTTAGGTATCGCTGCAGCGATGCACATTTAAACAGAGTCTCCTCCCTTTCAAGGGGAGGGTTAGGGTGGGGATGGGTAAGATTTGTAGGCTGGGCTGATAAGCCCAGCTTGCGTATAAATGAAACTGAGCAAGTAGCTGCATAAATTTTAAATCCCCCTCAATCCCCCTTTTTCAAAGGGGGAGGCTAAAAAGGTGCAGGCTAGGCAGAGCTGGTTTTCATACCTCCCTTTCAATGAGGGAGGTCAAAGCAAAGGAGGTTTTCATTCCCCCTTTGAAAAAGGGGGGTGGGGGGGATTTAAAAATGTCCAGATGCCACAAGCGCCTAAACAAAAACTCGCAGGGTGTAACATCCCAGCATAATGTGGAATAAAAGTCGGCATGTCGCAAATCCAACCCACTTCGCCAGCATTAAACCCCGCCGACTGGTACCAGCAACAACTCACCAAGCCTGGCTTTCAAGCAGACGTTGCGCAACAAGCCGCCATCAATCGCCTGCAACAATTACACGACGAACTCATCAAATTCAAAAGCGTGCGCCATCGTCCCTTGATTGGTTGGCTGAGTAATGAACCGCCACCGCGCGGATTGTTTTTATACAGCGGTGTCGGGCGCGGGAAAAGTTTGTTGATGGATGCGTTTTTCATGACGCTACCGTACAAGCGCAAACGCCGCGTGCACTTTCATCACTTCATGAAAGAAGTGCACGACGCGCTGAACCAATTGAAAAATGAAGAAGATCCATTAGTAACCGTAGCAGAAAACATCGCCGAGGCCACACGCGTGTTGTGTTTCGATGAGTTCCATGTGAACGACATCGCCGACGCGATGATACTCGGCAGATTATTTGAAAACCTATTCGAGCGTGGCGTCGTGGTCGTCACCACATCGAACTACGCGCCCGACGAGTTATACAAAAACGGCCTGCAGCGCGAACGCTTTTTGCCCACCATAGAGTTGCTGAAAAAAAATCTCGATGTGCTCAATGTCGATGGTGGCACCGACTACCGTCTGCGCACCTTGGAAAAACTCCATACCTATCACACGCCGCTGGATGCAGTCGCCGAGCATGCGCTTGAAGAAACCTTCTCCGCACTGAGTCCTAACCGCGACAACCAACCCATCGAAATTAATCAGCGCAAAATCAACGTGAAACAAAAAGGCCTAGGC
>JAYVJD010000326.1:0-2647 GCA_043769625.1 Pseudomonadota bacterium
ACCGACATCCGATGCGCGACGAACGCTCGCCGCATCTCGTCGCATTCGAGTTCTGACGCTCGCGCGTCAACAACAACAATATTCATTATTCATCAACAATCAACCACTATCATCTATCAATAATCATAATCATATAGAAATAATAATAATCAATAATCAATAATAACAATCATAATAATAATAACAATATCACAATCCCCACCCGCCCTCCGCAACCGAAAATCACGCCAACACACTCACAATTTTGGAGGAGCAAAGTTTTAAAAATTGAAAAACTGTCTATTTTGCCTTCAATTGTTGTTCGTCGAATCAATATCCAACTCTGACGAAGCGCTGGCCGCCTCGCTTCGCTCGGCGCCAGCTGCGGCGTTGGGCGTCGAGGTGGCGTTTTGTCGTGTTTTTTCGTTTTTGCAAGGGGTCGGCGATGTAGCGCCTCGACCTGTGCAGCTTTTTTTTTTTGCGTGGCACTTGGTTTGCCGTGCTCTTTGTTATGTTTGTTTGTGTAGTTTTCCTTCTTTTCATGAAATTATGTTTCTGCGCCGCACTAGGCCGCAAAAGAAGGAGGAGTTTGGGCGACGTGGATTACGAGACCGGCGACGCACGAAAGTCTGCAACCACCAGGCCAATGTGTGGAATATGCGCCAAGATTGTGTCCATGACTGCAACTACATGCTCGGGACGTGATTGTGTCGCGCCTTTGTGGTATGTAATGCCGCAACTGCACCGCGCACTGGGCACGCTCACAGCGTGTTTTTTTTCTTTTTCTTTGGTCGTTGTCACGCAGCTCAACGTGCGTTGGCAAGGCCCTGAAATGCAAGTCCTGCACGCGCTCGGCCTTGACGAGCACCGTCGGGTCGGCGACAACTTCAACTTCATCAAACCTCAAGCGAGCGACGAGCGGCACGTCGACGTCAACAGACGGCAGGCGATCGTTGCCACCAACAACGCGTTGTACGATCACGGCCCCGTCGTGTATGTGGCCAGAGGTCGCTCGTCGCTCAGCTATACGGTTTCGCTGAATCTCGACAGTCTCTCTGGCAGTAACGGCATTTCAGCGGCGTCGCTCACGCCGGCCGACAGAGCAGACGTCACGCAGCGCTGCAGTTGTGCGCGCAACGAACGACGCCGGTCATCGCAGTCGCCGCAGAAGCCGAGCGTCGCGTCGCCGTCTTCAACGCGCTGCCCACGCCGATCAGGACGACGCAGATCAACTACGATGAGTTGGCTGTCGAAGCGCGTACGTTTCGGGCGTTGCCGACCAACGTCGCCTGGTTCCGCGTCGCCGCGCGCATTGGTTGGCATGATCGATTGCAACTGGCTGACCTGCTGTACATATATATGCAACAACTTGCCCGATCTGCTCCGCCGACGTGAACTTCACGTGCCTCTCATCTTTGCTGCGATTCGCGCCGTCGCGAGCGACAGTCGTCTCGGTCGGCGCGAACAGCATAGCTTGTTGGTCATTGGCATGCGCGTTGTAAGTTTTTAAATTCTTTGGTTCTTTTGGAAATTACAATAAATTTAATAATTGCTCGATTTTTTCACTCAACGTATTTTTTTTGCAACAAAATTAAATTCTTTTTAGTTGTCGCTGTTACAATTGCAATCGCGTGACATGAACACAGTGGCGTTGATTTGCTCGCTGATGGTGTCGGCCGGCGCAACGCGTGCCAGCGGCGGCGGTGAGTACGCTGCAATCAATCGTTGGTGGCGTTGTTAGTCGCGATCTCGGCATCCGCGCTCTGAACGATGCGCCGCGTTTCCAGCAGATGGTGCTTGACGCTGCCAAACAATCAGGTTTGTCATGAATCAATTTTTTATGCTTTGTAATTTTAGATGTCGATAACATACATGTTTATATTTTTTATATGTTTTTTTTGTCTGGAATATATAATTTTTTTGTTACGTTTAGGCCCGTTGACAATTTTGTCTGACAGACAACGTCGAAATTTATTTTCATTGAATCATCACAACGCCGGCGTGATTGTGTTGTCGATGATCATCGTCATCTACATCGCACGCGGCAAGGGCGCGCCGTTGCTGGCCGGCGACGCTGCGCGACCAATGCGTTCGAGCGGAGCTCGTCACGTCTGACATCATGCCGAATGGCGACATTATCGACGACGTCTTGTACGACGCTCTGGCGTTTCACGTTCTCGAAAAGGTTTTTAAATATATATTTATTTGTAGTTTTGTTTCGGGACAATAATATTTTGTATAATTTTGTATTTTATTGGAATAGTCTGTGATCGACCGTTGCCGCGCGTCAAAAGTGAGCCGTCTGCTACGCCGCCGCACAAGTCAACGGCGATTTTCCCGCCGCTGTACGATTTATTGCAACGCGATTTCGTTGCCTGCAGTCAGGTTCGCGGTTTTTTTTTTAAAAAAAAAATTCGCCGCGAAATGTAAAAGAAGTTGAACTTTATGTTTTTTTTTTTCAAACACTGTAGGCGATGCGCGACGCTACAAACAGGGCGATGTCGGCCGAGAATGCGAATTTCAAGCAATTCTTGATTGTCGACGAGCTCGGCTACTCGCGCCTTCAGATGATGAACGTGCTGTGCGAGCGATCGCTGGCCGAGCGTGTGCGCGCCGGTCTCAGTTTTTTGGCACGCGCACGCAGCATCACGCTTTGTTGTCTATGCTC
>JAYVJD010000327.1:0-7163 GCA_043769625.1 Pseudomonadota bacterium
TCAAATCTTGTGACGACACTACCTAGTAATATTCGTGACAAATAACCCAAGTAAGCACGCTACCAAACGGCTGCTTTCAAAAACATTCTTAATCGGCCGCTTTAAGCCGTTTTTGCCATAACGCATTTCCCCCGTAGTTGTGGTTCAGCGGCAGATGTCATTAATATATTTGTCCGATCGGTCAAATTCTCCAGAAAGAGTAAATTCTGCGGTGGCATCGGCCATTTCCCTCTTCGTTAATATATGAATTAAAATAGCGGAATAATCAATCGACCCGTATGAAAATCCTCGCCTTCGATACTTCCACTGAATATTTATCCGTTGCGCTCGCGCTCGGGGATGACGTTCGCGTATTTGAATGCCAAGCGGTGCAACAACATTCTTCTTTATTATTGCCCACGGTAAGTAAATTACTGGCTGAGGCAAATTTGACTTTGGCGCAATTGGATTGCATCGCGTTCGGCGCGGGGCCGGGTTCGTTTACCGGTTTGCGCATTGCTTGTAGTGCTGCGCAGGGTTTGGCGTTTGGGGCAGATATTCCCGTTGTCGGCGTTTCGACTTTGCTGGCGCTGGCGCAGGCGAGCGGTGCGCCGCGCGTGATCGCGGCTTTGGATGCGCGCATGGGTGAAATTTATCATGCCGCGTATGAAAAAAAATTGTCGGGCTGGCATGAAGTCATCGCGCCGAATTTATGCAAGCCCGATGCTGCGCCGCTGGTTAGCGAAACGGATTGGGTTGGCGTGGGCAATGCGTTTGCTGCCTATGAGGGTTTGCCAATGCGTTATACCAAACAATTATTGCGCGTTGACGCTGATTTGTTTCCGCATGCGAAACCTATACTCGAACTTGCGCGCATAGAATTGTCTGCGGGGCGCGCAGTAGCAGCGGAATTCGCTGCACCGGTATATATTCGCAATAAAGTAGCGATGACGCACGTTGAACAACAGCAGAGAGCTAAAGCATGAGCGCGTTACCGATAGAACAAATCGATATCCGTCCGATGAAAAAAATCGAGGCGGCAGAGGTGGCGCGCATCGAGAGCGAGGTGTATGCGTATCCCTGGACGTTAGGAAATTTTATGGACTCGCTGAATGGCGGGCATAGTTGTTGGGCGTGTACGGTGAACGGCGTGCTCGTCGGCTATGCCGTGATGTTGGTAGCGGCGCACGAAGCGCATTTGCTCAACATCTGTATCGCTGCTGATTGGCAGGCGCGCGGCCTCGGCACACAATTGTTGCGACATTTGATGCGCATCGCCAAATCGGATGCGGGCATTATGTTTCTCGAAGTGCGGCCGTCGAATCCACATGCGCAACGTTTGTATGAGCGCGAAGGTTTTCAGCGCATCGCATTGCGGCCGAAATATTACCCGTCGTTTGAAGGTCGCGAAGATGCGATCATTTGCGCGCGTAATTTATAATGGCGGCATGATGAGATTTAGCGACGCAGCGTTAAAAGAGATGGGCTTGCATCCACTGTGGAAGGCGCGTAGTGGCGCTCCTGCTGAATCGACACAAGCTATTGATTTAATTGATAAAAATATTGACGCCGTGACGCCAATAAATCCTGCTCGTAATCAGGAAATTCTGCGCATGGATTGGCAGCTACTGATTCAAAGCATGGCAGATTGTACGCAATGTGGTTTGCATAAAAATCGTCGCGTCGTGGTGCCCGGTGTCGGCGAAAGCAACGCACAATGGATGTTGGTCGGCGAAGCGCCGGGACCTGAAGAAAACGAGAAGGGTGAACCGTTTGTTGGCCCAGCGGGCAAGCTGCTCGATAATATGTTGGCCGCGATTGGGCTTGCACGCGAAAAAAATCTGTTTATCACCAACGTCATCAAATGTCATCCGCCAGAGGGCCGTCATCCGTCTGCACCTGAAATCACCAGCTGCGCGCCTTATCTCGAACGACAAATTAAGCTGGTGCAACCGAAGCTGATTATCGCTTTGGGCAAAGTCGCGGCAGATCATTTATTGGGCGGCGACGCGACGATTGCCAGCTTGCGTGGGAAAACTCACACTGTTCATGGTATTCCGATGATCGTCACCTATCATCCCGCTTATCTCCTGCGCACGCCGATGGATAAAGCCAAAGCGTGGGAAGATTTATGTTTCGCTCGCGCCACGATGGCAAAAATGCCGTCTGAGACAAACTAAACCGCTGTTTGAATACTTTTGGGCCGGCTCTTGCAAAACCTCTGTCTCGGCACCATTATATTAACGTCGCAACCATCAACAATTGGAGAACCCCATGCGTAAACTGATTTTATCTGCCGGCCTTATTGTTGTGACTTCGCTGCTGACGGGCTGCGGTTACAACACCTTGCAAACCCTCGACGAGCAATCCAAGGGCAGTTGGTCGGAAGTGATTAACCAATACAAACGCCGCGATGATTTGATTCCCAATTTGGTTAACACGGTGAAGGGTTTTGCCGAGCAGGAAAAAGAAGTGCTGACACGCGTCACGGAAGCGCGCTCGCGCGTCGGCGCGATGCAGGCGACGCCGGAACTGGCGAATAACCCCGAAGCCTTGGCCAAATGGACCAAAGCGCAGGGTGAGCTCGGTAGCGCATTGCAACGCTTGATGGTGGTGTCAGAAAATTATCCGCAATTAAAATCCGATGCCAATTTCCGCGACTTGCAAGCGCAACTGGAAGGCACGGAAAATCGTATTACCGTCGCGCGCAATCGCTACATCAAAGACATGCAGGCCTACAACACGGAAGTGCGCGTGTTTCCTTCCAACCTGACGGCGATGATGTTTGGCTTGAAGACTAAACCTAACTTCACGGTGGAAAACGAAGCGGTGATTTCTAACGCACCGAAAGTGGATTTCGGCGCGCCAGCCAAACCTGCCGCTCCGGCAACCAAGTAAAACGTGATGAGGTTTCCAACAATGGCGAGAATTTTTGTTCTCGCCATTTTTCTCTTGTCGAGCGCATTTGCCTCGGCGCAAATCGCCATTCCGGAATTACGCGCGCGCGTCAACGATTTGACCGGCACGCTCAATCTAGAACAACAGACGCGCCTGGAGCAAACGCTCAAGGCCATGGAAGACAAAAAGGGGGCGCAGATTGCTGTACTAATTGTCGCAACCACGCAGCCGGAAACCATCGATCAATTTGGGTTGCGCGTGGCGGAAAAATGGAAAATTGGGCGTAAGAAAATCGATGACGGCGCGATTTTAATTGTCGCCAAGGACGATCGTCATTTACGTATCGAAACCGGCTACGGCCTCGAAGGCGCCTTGAATGACGCGACGGCCAGTCGCATTATTAATGAAATTATTGTGCCGCAATTCAAGCAAGGCAATTTTGCTGGTGGCGTAGAAGCGGGCGTTGCGCGCATGGTGCAAGTCATCGACGGCGAGCCCTTGCCCGCACCGAAACCACAAGCGCAATTCGGCGGGCCGGGCCAAAGTAACGGTGATTTTTTCTCCTTTCTTCCCGTCGCATTCATTCTCACTATCGTTGTCGGTAGCGTGTTGCGCGCGATGCTCGGGCGTTTTTTTGGTTCGCTCGCGACTGGCGGCATCACCGGATTCGCGGCGATGGCTTTTGTCGGCGTATTCGGCGTCGCTGTCGTGTCGGGGTTCATCGCATTCTTGCTGACCTTGATATGGGGCTCTTCCGGCGGCGGTGGCGGTTCAGGACGCGGTGGCGGCTTTCCCGGTGGGTTTGGGGGCGGTGGATTCGGTGCCGGCGGCTTTGGTGGCGGTGGCAGAAGCGGTGGAGGATGGAGCGGCGGCGGTGGTGGTTTTGGCGGCGGTGGTGCTTCTGGCTCGTGGTTTGAGGGATTATCTACTGCCGATGTAGGCGGTGGCGATTCGGGCGGCGGTGATGGCGGTGGAGGAGGTGGCGAATGAATAAACTCAAACGCTTCGTCAAACATACTTTCACCGACAAGTGGTCGGTAAAGCGGGCATTGCCTGCGACGTCGCTGAGCGCGATTGAAGCCGCGATCAAACGTGCGGAGTCGGGCCATAACGGACAGATATGTTTTGCCGTGGAAGCTTCACTTGATACGCCATTGATTGCGCGCGGCGTCAGCGCGCGTGAGCGGTCGATTGATGTGTTCGCCATGCAGCGCGTATGGGATACGCAATTGAATAACGGCTTGCTGATTTATTTATTGCTAGCCGATCGCGATGTTGAAATTGTCGCCGATCGCGGCATCGCCGACAAAGTGCCGCAAAGCCAATGGGAAGCGATTTGCCGCGATATGGAAAAATGTTTTCGCGAGAATAAATTTGAGCAAGGCGTGATTACCGGCATCGAAGCAGTGGCGCAATTATTACGCGCGCACTTTCCGCATTCGCGCGGCCATGCGAATGAAATTTCCGACAAGCCAATTATATTATAATAATCAATGAATTATAGTTTAATTGTGCCGCATAAATGATCGATAGCCGGCAAGTTTCTATGCGACTTCTGCCGTGAGCTGCAACAGTTCTGCCAAGGGTTCTGGTTGATGGATCAAGTGGCCCTGAATCATATCAATCCCGATTTTCTCTAGCGCCAGCCGAACATCTTCGCGCTCGACGAACTCCGCCACTGTTGGTATGTTCATGATTTTTGCTACGTCTTTAAAGCAATTCACCGCCGCGTAGGCGAGTTTGTCGCTGAGTAAATGGGTGATGAAATGGCCATCGATTTTCAAAAAATCCACCGGCAAGTCTTTCAAATAACTGAACGACGAGGCACCGGTGCCGAAATCATCCAAGGCGATTTTCACGCCTAATGCGCGCACCGCGTTGATAAATAATTTAGCTTCACCGATATTGGTGATGGCGGCGGTTTCAGTCAGTTCAAAACACAATTTTTCCGCCGGAAACGTCGCCGTCCGAATCATTTCTAACAAATCTTTTTGAAATGCGCGATCACTGATTGAATTGCCGGATAGATTGATGGCAATAAGTCCGAGCTGCGTAATTTCTTCCATCGCCGACAATGAATCAAAGGTCTTTTTCAGCACCCAGCGATCTATTCGGGTCGCCAACTGGAAGCGTTCGGCCGAAGGCAGAAAGGCGTCCGGCAGAATCAAGCTCCAATCATATTCGCGTAGCCGGAGCAATACTTCAATATGCAGTTTTTCGCCTCGACCACCAATCGGTTCGACGCGCTGGCCATATAATTCAAAACGATCCTCGTCCAGCGCCTGCTCGATGCGATTGACCCATTGCATTTCACCAGCGCGGGCGTTGATCATGCTATCGGTATCGACCCAAATATGGACCCGGTTACGTCCCGCTTCTTTCGCCGCGTAGCAAGAGATATCCGCCGCCTTCATCACGCTGGTGGTATTGGTCCAGCGTTCATCCAGCGAGACCAGCCCAATGCTCGCGCCAATACGGAAGCGACGGCCATCGTGCGGGTAGCGATACTCGTCTAATTTATCGCAGATAATTTGCGCGATACGCAGCGCCTTCATGGTGTCGCAATGTTCGAGAATGATGCCAAACTCATCGCCCCCCAATCGCGCAATGACGTCGTGCTCACGCACACAGCTTTGCAATAAAACGCTGATTTGGCGTAGTAGCTGATCGCCGATGTTGTGCCCGCAGGCATCGTTGACGACTTTGAATTGATCGAGATCGATGTACAGCAACACGCTACCGCTGTTACCGGTTTTAAGGCCGGCCAACATAGCAGTTAAACGCAATTCGAATTCGGAGCGATTGATCAAGCCGGTGAGCATGTCGTGCGACGCGCGATGATTAATCTCTTTAGCGCTCCGTCGTTTTTCCGATACGTCGCGGAACACCAGCACCGCGCCGTGGATTTCCCCATCGGCACTACAGATCGGCGCGGCAGAATCTTCAATGGCACGTTCGACACCGTAGCGCGAGATGAGGGTGGTGTGGCCTGTCAATTTAATAGTCTTATTTTGTGCGAGATAGGCTTGGATCGGATTTTCAGTCGACTTTCGCGAGTCGTCATCCACAATATTGAAAATCTTCATCAGCGGCAGGCCTAAGGCCTCAGACCGGAACCAGCCGGTCAGCCGCTCAGCCACCGGATTGAGCCATTGCACGCGGCCTTCTTTGTCGGTGGTAATCACTGCGTCGCCGATAGAGTCGAAGGTAACTTGTAATAACTCTTGGCTATCGCTCAACTTTTGATTGCTGGTGGAAAGGCTTTGCAGCGCCGTCTCGACTTCCAGCGTGCGTTTCTTCAGTAGCGCAAGATTATTCAGGCGTTCGAGCGCCTGCTCGCGCACATAAATATAGCCAAGAATGGGGATCGCGACTAAATAAAGGAAAACACGGATCGGTATGAATATTTTTTCGTACACTTCATTGAGCAAAATATCCGGGATTTTTAAAAACTCATGCAGGAAAAAAAGCGACAGCGCAGCGACGACTAAATTGCGCACGGTGCCAGAGGTTTTGTTGATAAGCACAACCGCCGCGATCAAAATCCAGATGGAGGCATTGGCGTGCCATAAAAGGTCATACCAGGTTTTGTCGAATACCAGTTCTGAGTCGGCTGCCAGCGACGTGTACCAAGGCCAGGATGTCATGGCATAGACCAGAACAGAACTGCCTAGACCAAACTGAATAAATCTACGCATCAACGAAGGCTCGTTGATCAAATAACTGAGAAATGCCCCGGCAATCAAGACAAACGCAATGCCCCGTAGTAAGTGCTCGAAGGGCGGAAAAATTTTGTGTAACTGCAACGGGCTTACCCAGCCTAGCGCCTGAATGACGGCCATGCCCAGCATAAAAAATTCGCGGCTCATGCCGAAGCCAAAGCCCCATTGCAGCATGTATTCGCGCGGCTGCGGGTCACTGCGATACTTTGACCGCGCGACGATAAACAGGACGGCATACAGCAGGCCCGCCAGTGCATAGTGGACAATCACATGATCAATACCCCCGCGTCCGCCGGTAAATTGGGAAAGCAAATCGAGTAAAACTTTTATCCACTGCGGCAGGGTGGTAGTCGTATCCATAGTAGCTCGGCAAATTGCCCCGCTGGGTATCACGAGGCTGAGTGGGACGAAGGTTGAGCACAGCGGAGTGTGCGTGCGATAAAAATATTATTTTCTTGGGGACAAAATCAACGATGAATTATACGGGATGAGGCCGAGGAGTAATGTAATAAATTATTCATCCGTCGGCGTGGCTGATTGTGATGGGGCGCAAAGGTGGCGCGT
>JAYVJD010000328.1:0-2634 GCA_043769625.1 Pseudomonadota bacterium
CCGTGAAGGTCACACCTACACACCAAGCCACAGCTTGGACGTTAAATTGACCACGCCGAAAGAGCTGGGCGGTTCGGGTAACGCGGGGGCAAACCCGGAAGAACTGTTTGCCGCGGGCTACGCAGCCTGTTTTATCGGTGCCATGAAATTCGTCGCCGCACAAAACAAGACCACGTTGCATCCCGATACCAAAATTGATGCCGTGGTCGGTATTGGCAAAATCCCGGCTGGTTTTAACGTCGAAGTGGATATGAAAATCCACGTGCCAGGTATGGCCATGGCCGATGCCGAGAAGCTGGTCCACGCCGCGCACGAAGTCTGCCCCTACTCGAACGCCACACGCAACAACATTGATGTACGCCTTGCAGTCGTTTGAGACAATAATTGCGCTACGGATGGCTGAGGATCAGCCGTCCGCAGAATAACCAAACGCCAGCCCAAAAGTGCCTATCATTTTTTAGCAGCTCAATTTAGCGGTGTACATTAAACCGAATACCTCATCAGCAAAGCGGCGCATTTCAGCAGGAGCGTCCCTGTCGTGGTGCGTTTCTCTATCGGTACAGGCGTGCCGACGCTGCCAGATGCCGAGCCGAATGCGAGTCCTCATGGCATTGCCATTCGCTTCAAATTGCCGGACGGGAGCCATACCGACATTGTCAGCATCTCAGCCAACGGTTTTCCCATGGCGACGCCAGAAGATTTTCTCGGGTCATTGCAAGCCAACGCGGCCACGCCCCTGAAGCCGCCAAGCCGACGCCCATCGAACAATTCCTCGCCAGTCACCCGGCTGCGGCCAATTGGGTGTTGACACCGCGTCCTGCGCTCGTGAGCTTCGGCACCCTGGCTTTCGACGGCGTCAATGCATTCAGATTTACTAACGCCAAGGGCATTAGCCAATATACCCGATACCAGATTCTGCTGGTGGCGGGCGAGAGTGCACTAAGCGCTACCGATGCTGCCAAGGCCGTCCCAAACTATCTGATGGACGAACTGCCACAGTGGATTGCCAAAAGCCCGGTGAAGTTTCGTCTGGTGGTGCAGTTGGCAAAAGCGGGTGATGCGGTGAATGTCCCGACCGCCGTGTGGTCTGCAGACCGCGAGTTAGCGGAGCTTGGGATGATTAGCTTGAACAGCAGTACAAAAAATCAGGTGGCAGAACAAAAAGCGCTCTTGACCAACCCATTAATGCTTCCGCCAAGTATAGAGCCGTCTGCAGACCCCGTGCTGCTGGCCCGCCCTGCTGCCTACGGGGTCAGTTTTGGCCAGCGCGGCCAGTAAATTATGCCTTAACTATAACGCCTTTATTAAAAATATTAGTACAGACCAAGACATGAGAAACAAAGCCGTCCGCGTTCGTTATTGAACGATCGCGGACGTACTTTGAACAAATCTTTTCAAAGCCAACGACGCTCTCTGTACGTCGATACCGCTATGGAAATTGGATTAACGCAAACCGAACGCCTCATTCGCGATAAAATACTTCTGGGTAAATTGTTTGCGTCAGCTAGAGGTAGTGTATGGACAGTACTGATTTTTCCGTTCTTAAAACTTGCCTGAATTGGCTGCAGTCAGGTCGTCGTGTTGCGTTAGCTACCGTGGCGGAAACGTGGGGTTCGTCTCCGCGCCCCGTGGGTTCTTGGCTGGCGATACGTGATGACGGCCATATCGTGGGCTCGGTTTCTGGCGGATGCGTGGAAGATGATTTGATTAGCCGCGTGCGCGATGAATTTTTTACTAAGGGCACGCCGGAGTTGGTGACTTATGGGGTGTCGAAAGCAGAGGCGACGCGCTTAAGACTTCCCTGCGGCGGCACGCTGCGTATTGTGGTGGAACCCAACCCTTCTGCCGACGGCTTGAATCAATTGATGCAACGTATTCAGGCTAAAAAATTAACCTTACGTCGATTGAATTTGAATACGGGGCATTTCGATTTGCTCGATGGCACACGCGAGAACACTTTTCAATTTGACGATCAATTTATGGTCGCGACCTATGGGCCGCGCTGGCGCTTGGTGATTATTGGCGCGGGGCAGTTATCGCAATATGTCGCGCAGATGGCGTTGGCGCTGGATTATGAAGTGGTGGTGATTGATCCGCGCGAAGAATATGCCGACAGCATGCAGATAGCGGGCGTGCAATTTGAAACGGGTATGCCGGACGACGCAATTTTGCAACTTCGAATCGATGACCACACCGCCGTTCTCGCGCTGACGCATGATCCGAAACTCGACGATATGGGCTTGCTCGAAGCGTTGAAATCGCGCGCGTTTTACGTCGGCGCGCTCGGCAGCCAACTCAACACGGCAAAAAGAAAACAGCGACTGGCGTTATTTGATTTGAGTGAACAGCAAATTAAAAAATTACATGGCCCGGTGGGGCTATTTATCGGCTCGAAAACGCCATCGGAAATTGCTGTGTCCATTTTGGCAGAAGTTACTGCAGTGAAATATCACATAGCCATTAAGCAGAAACAGGAAGCGAAAAAAATCGCGGTAAATGATTTGTTGTAATCGAATTAACACAATAAAATGTGCACCGCTCGCGATACGCTGGAAATCAAATGTCGGGCGTTGGATAGACCTTACGCCTGTGCCTGGAGCACTCTACGTCTGGCAAAATATACGCTACGCGGGA
>JAYVJD010000329.1:0-2632 GCA_043769625.1 Pseudomonadota bacterium
CTTCGATTTTTTCCGCGACGAGGGCTTCGCATGCCAGAGGAATTTTTTTGAAATGCACAACGCTTTCGCGGAAGCGACCGCCGAGCGCGCCGACCATAAAATGATCCGAGATGGTGTCGCCCTCGACGCCGATTTTTGATCGCGTAAACGCTTCCAGCCCAACGAACACCGGGATTTTTACTGTGTTACGCAGGATGGCAACTTGTTCGTTGTAATACGGCGCGAAAATATGCACCTTGTCGTTTTTTTCCATCAGAATTTTATCCACCGGCACATGCAACATCACATCTGCCATGCGCGGATTGAGGTAATGACCTTTCCAGATCATGTTGCGAAAATCATCGCTCATGTCCTCAGCCGCATCGAATTCAAAGACGTCTGCCTTGACACCTAACTTTGCTGCCAGGGCTTTGCCGATTTCGACATCAATGCCTTTACCTTTTTCGGAAAAAGGTTCGAGGTCGTCATAAACGGCGACGCGCAAAATGCCTTTTTGTTTAACTTCGTCCAGCGCTTCGGCTTGCGCGAAGCCGATCAGCGCCAATAAAAACGCCGCAAAGATCACGCGACATAAAGTGATGGAATTAATCATTTTTTTCACCTGTTAATTGAAACAAACTCGATGCAACACAATAATTGAAAAAGGCTGCGAATGCAGCCTTATTTTGCGCGATTAATCGGCCGGTAAGGTCTCAACATACGCTCTGATCGCCCACATGCCTTCTTGCGACATGATGCCTTCAAACGGCGGCATATACACCGCGCCGTTACGCACTTTGCCGCGACGCACGGAGCCGATGTAATACTCATCGGTTTCTTTGTCCATCGGCAGCTTACGCAAATCTGGTGCAATGCCGCCGGATTTCGCTTCGAGGCCGTGGCAACGTGCGCAATTCTGGTTGTAGGCCGATTTGCCGATGCTGATCGCTTTGACATTGGCGCGATAGGGGTTTTCCATTTGCCATGTTTCACCTAATTGCTTCAATTCACGCGTATCGACGACTTGCGGCGTCACGTCGCCGTGGGAAAAAGCCTGCGCGGACAACAACAATAAACCTGCGCCGAGTGCTAACGAGATTCTTTCATGTGCTAATTTCAACATTGTTACTTCACTCCAATTAACAGTTAGGTGCTGCATTAACGTACAACAGAGGGTCAGGGTGACACAGAGTTCTTTTATTTATGAAATTGTTTTTGATTTCCTCAGTTTACTGCAAAGCAATAAATATTCCTAAACCGCCATCGCGATTTGCCTGGAGCCAATTGCGCCATAACATGCCAAAAGACAAATTAGCTGTCATAATTCGGGACATGTGAACACCTAAGATTCACGCGAACCACCACTCGGAGGAGTAGCCAGTGAGAGAAAAGATTTTTATGGACCCCGGCACCCTGCGCCGGGCCCACAGCACTTTTTTGGATAATGGCCGGATTCCCGGCGGACTATTGCCCAAGACCATCGAACGTTCGTGGACGCGTTGTGCCGAGCTGGGCTTGCCCGCCGACCGCATCCGCGATCTCAATCGCTTGAGCGAAGCGGATATTTCGCGCGAACATGAGCGCGCCTCGTCGCTCATTTCGCATTTCACGCCGGTAATGGATCATCTTTATCAGCAAATCGCCCACACCAATAGCATGGTAATTTTGAGCGATGAAGATGGTTTGATTTTGCACTCCATCGGCGACCCGGACTTTATCAGCAAGGCCGAATCGGTCGCGCTGCAGCCCGGCGTGTCGTGGGCCGAGACGCTCAAAGGCACCAACGCCATCGGCACGGCGATTATTGAAAAAGCGCCAGTCACCGTGTATGCCGCGCAACATTACGTCATGCGCAATCATTTCCTCACTTGCTCCGCCTCACCGATATTCAACCCCTACGGCAAAATGGTCGGCATCCTCGACATCACCGGGGATTATCGCTCGCACCAACATCACACCATGGCGTTGGTGAGCATGGCGGTGCAGATGATCGAGTCCCGTTTATTCGCCATGCAGTTCCCTAACGAAGTCATCGTCAGCTTTCATCCCGACGCGCATTATCTCGGCAGCTTGAGCGAAGGCAAATTGGCGTTTTCCGCCAGCGGCGAATTCATCGCCGGCAATTCGGCGGCAAAACAATTGCTGGCGTTTCAATCGGATTATGGCACCAGCTTTGCCGAGATGTTTGACATTCCGTTTGAGCAGCTTTTGCTGCGCGCTAAACAACAGATTCACCCTATCCTGCCCACTCGCGCAGCCAGCGGCAAAGTGGTGTATTTACAAGTACAACAATCGCACGCCTCTGCCATCATCGTGCCCGCCACAGGCGCCAATCATCAAACGGAACGCAGCAGAGCAGCGGCCTTAGCACCCAGCGTAAAAACCGGCGGCAGTCATACTGTGCTGCTAGAAGACCTCGCCCACGGCGACGAACGCGTCGAAGCCGCCATTACCAAAGCGCGAAAAATTCTCGGCCGCGATATCCCCGTGTTAATTCAAGGTGAGTCGGGCACCGGCAAAGAATGGCTGGCCAACGCCGTCCACAACTCTGGCCCGCGCGCTCATGCGCCGTTTGTCGCGGTGAACTGCGCGTCGATTCCCGAGGGCCTGATTGAATCGGAATTGTTCGGCTACGAAGAAGGTGCCTTCACCG
>JAYVJD010000330.1:0-7147 GCA_043769625.1 Pseudomonadota bacterium
TATGGGCGGTCGCCAGAGGCTCGCTGAAAAATAAAGCTATCCTGGTGCCTACCGCGCTTGCCATCAGTGCCTTCATCCCGTGGGCAGTAACGCCCTTGCTAATGCTCGGCGGCGCATATCTTTGTTATGAAGGCGTCGAAAAAGTCGCGCACAAATTTTTGTATAGCAATGCGGAAGACGAGGAACATCATGCTGAGTTAATCGACGCCTTGTCGAAACCGCAAGACGATATCGTTGCGCTGGAAAAGGAAAAAATAAAAGGCGCGATACGCACCGATTTTATTTTGTCGGCCGAAATCATCGTGATCACTCTGGGCACGGTCGCCACCGCCGCATTCGGCAAACAAGTTGCGGTGCTCAGTGCCATCGCGATCATTATGACGGTCGGCGTGTACGGCATCGTCGCGGGCATCGTCAAGCTCGA
The DNA here is from genome assembly GCA_043769625.1 of Pseudomonadota bacterium. GTDB lineage: Bacteria > Pseudomonadota > Gammaproteobacteria > Burkholderiales > JBEEJL01 > JBEEJL01. Next base: position 425 of record JAYVJD010000330.1, read on the forward strand.
CGATAGCGGTTTGTACTTGAGCAAAAAAACCGGCTTAGGTCTGCTGGGCAAATTTCAGCGACGCTTCGGCGCGCTGATCCTGAAAGCCGCACCGTATTTAATGAAAACGCTGTCGATTGTCGGCACCGCCGCCATGTTCCTCCTCGGCGGCGGCATTATCAGCCACGGTGTTCCTGCCATTCATCATTGCATCGAGTCGCAGGCGCAAAACGCGACCGAACTTCCCGTCATGGTTTTAGCGTTATTTCCTATCATTCCGTCGTTGGTGGATTTTTTGATCGGTTTCGCTGTGGGCGCCATCGTCTTGGCTGTAGTCACCGCGCTCACCCGCTTGCGTAAGCTCATGAGAAAACCAACCGGCTGATGCAAACGCCAATTCCCAAACTGACTTCACGCTTCGCGCCGATGTGGCGGCGCAAAGAGTTGCCCGCGCTGGTTTGGTCGTTCATCTATTTTTTCTGTTTGCTCTGCGCCTATTACGTGTTGCGTCCGGTGCGTGAAGAAATGGGCGTGCAAGGCGGTGTGGAAAATCTACCGAAGCTGTTCACCGGGACTTTTCTCGCCATGCTAGCGGTGGTGCCGCTGTTCGGCTGGGCGTCGTCGCGCTGGCCGCGCGCACGACTGCTACCGGTGGTATATGTTTTTTTCATGACGCACATTATCGGTTTTTATTTTCTGTTCAAGCAGGGCGTCAATCTGGCGCTGGTGGCGCAGGCGTTTTTCATCTGGCTGTCTGTGTTTAACCTATTCGTCGTGTCGGTGTTCTGGAGTTTCATGTCGGATATTTTCCGCAACGATCAGGCTAAGCGCTTGTACGGTGTCATCGCTGCGGGCGGCAGCTTGGGCGCGATAGCGGGCCCGACGCTGACCGCCGCACTGGTGGCGCATATCGGCATCGCAAACCTATTATTAATGTCATGTTTATTTTTATTTTTCGCTTTAATTTGTATCGTCAAACTCAATCGTTGGGCGGTTCATGCGCCACACCATAGCGCGGCGGAACAGCGCGGCTACGCGCTCGGCGGTAATGTTCTGGCCGGCATCAAGCTGGCGTTTACGTCGCGCTATTTACTCGGCGTGTGTGGCTATGTTCTGTTGTTGTCCACGCTAGGGACGTTTTTATATCTGGAACAAATGCGTATCATTTCTACCAGCATGCCATCGTCAATTGAGCGCACACAGCTATTTGCGCAAATTGATATGGTGGTGAATATCCTTACTCTTTTCGTGCAGTTTTTTGTCACCGCACAATTGGTATTACGTTTCGGCGTCACGTTTTGTTTGATGCTAATGCCGCTGGTGAGCATGGTCGCGTTCGGCGCCGTATCCTTGGTGCCAACGCTGGCCGTCATTGTCAGTCTCGGCGTGGTGCGCCGCGCTATGGAATACGCCATCACCCGCCCGTCGCGCGAAGTGCTGTTCACCGTGGTCAGCCGTGAGGAACGTTATAAAGCGAAAAATGTCATTGATACGGTGGTCAACCGAGGCGGCGACGCGCTGTCATCGTGGCTGAATGCCGGTATCAAAGCATTAGGCGCCTCCACCGCGCACATCGCGCTGATCGCCGTGCCGCTGTCGGCAATATGGGCAGTGCTCGGCTATTATCTCGGCCGCAAACAGGAACAACTGGCGCAGGAAATCGCCGCGCGAAAGGAGTGAGGAAAATGAATAGTAATCGGCGCAATACCTTGAAAAGTCTTTCGGCTATCGGTGCAGTTGCCCTTGTCGGCGTGCCGATGAATAATATTTTCGCGGAGGAAAAAATGCTTACTCGAAAAATTCCCAAAACCGGCGAAGCTTTGCCCGCAATCGGGCTAGGCTCGTGGCAGAGTTTTGATATTACCAATGACAGCGTCGAACTCGCCAAAGCCAAAGAAGTCTTGCGCAGATTTGCCGAACTCGGCGGCCGCATGATCGACAGCTCGCCGATGTATGGCGCGTCGGAATCCGTGTTGGGTGAACTCGCCGCGCAACTCGGCATCCATAAACAATTATTCGTCGCTACTAAAGTATGGACCTCGGGCCGCGATGCTGGCCTGAAGCAAATGCAAGAGTCGATGAAAAAACTTAAAGTCGAAAAGCTCGACCTGATGCAAGTGCATAACCTGCTCGACACCGACACGCATCTGGCGACTTTGCGCGATTGGAAAAAAGACGGGCGTGTGCGCTATCTCGGCATCACGCATTACACCCAAGGCGGGCACAGCGCGCTGGAAAAAATCATCAAAACCGGCGCAGTGGATTTCGTCCAGGTAAATTACTCCATCGCCGAACGCGAAGTCGAAGACCGCTTATTGCAAAGCGCTGCAGATAACAACACTGCCGTCATCATCAACCGCCCGTTTGCCCAATCCAGTTTATTCAGCAAAGTGCGCGGAAAAAATGTGCCCGACTGGGCGAGCGAATTCGATTGCACAAGTTGGGCGCAATTTTTTCTTAAATATATTTTGGGCCCTCCGGCAGTGACTTGCGTGATTCCCGCGACGCGTAATGTGAAACATCTGGAAGATAATATGGGCGCGATGTTGGGGCGATTCCCTGATCAGAAAATGCGTACGCGGATGGTGGAGTATATGGAAAAGATTTAAATATAACTATTTGATTATATTGAATTTATTTACATGTCAAGCAGTGCGCAGGTTGGCCGCCGAAGTAATTTGAAAAAAGAATAGCTCCCCTTCTGCGCCGACGCTATTTTTGCTGACTGTCGGGGGCCGTCGGCAAGAACCTGTTTGAGCTACACGGTGATTCAGAATTCAATTGAAAGTGAGAGCGAGTTTTCTCGCCGCCCGATAGGCAGCAGAAATAGCGGCGACAAAAAAACAAAAACAAAAAAGCGGCGCGGCGGGTTCGCCTTTTTTGGTTACTTTTTTGGCGAAGCAAAAAAGTGACTAGCCGCCGGGCTACCCCCGGCAGGGTTATTCGAAGCTAGGAATTATCAGATCACAAACAACCGACATTCACCCCCATCCCAACCTTCCCCCGTCAAGAGGGAAGGAGCGAGAGCGGTGTTTACGTCATGTTTCTATGTCAGATCAAATTGATTTGAGCGTGCGCACAGCGTAGAAGGGAGAGGGATGTCCTTTTCGAATTATGACTTGCTAACTATTGCAACCATTACTCACTAATCAATTGATCCGCCCGTGTAAACGTCCAAGTGCGCGTGATGTGTAACACGTCGGTGTCTTTACGAATCTCCGGCGGAAACGGTTTGAATGGCGCAGAGAGTTGCAAAATGCGTTCTGCGGCGGCGTCGAGTATGCGGTGACCGCTGGATTGATTCATCTCGATGCTTTCAATGGTTCCGTCGAATTTGATGCCGACGGTTAATTGCAATTTTCCATAGAGCTTTTTTTGTTTTGCGGCTTCGGGAAAATTATCCGTGCCGACTTTTTCAATTTTCTCGCGCCATTCTTCGACGTAGCCGGCGAAGCGATATTCCTGCGTGCGCGCGCCGATGAAGGTGCGCTTGGGGCGTTGCTGGTAGGCTTTGAGTTCTTTGGCGATTTGCGCTTCGAGCTGTGCTTCCAATTGGCTCGCTTGCAAGGTGGTCGCCAGCGCGCCGGCAATTGCCGCTTGATTGGTTTTGTCCGGCACCGGCTCGACCGTTTGCGTGATGGCTTTTTTGGATTTGAGTTTGGTGATCAGCGTTTTGGTTTCGGCTTCCAATTCTTTGACGCGTTGCTGGGCCTGCGTCGCGTCTTGCGCGATGACTTCGGGCGAATCTTTGGTCGAGGGCAAGTTGGATTTGGCGCGGACTTTATCGTCGGTATTGCCGCCGCCATCCAGATTGGCTTGCGCCAATGCGTCGGCTTTGGTCGGTTTGGTTTTGGATTTGCTGTTGACCAGCACGACCTCAATCGCCTTCGGCGGCGTTTTGACCTTTTTGATGTCGGGCATGCTGAAGTTAAGGAAAAAAATCAACGCCGCATGGAACAGCACCGACACAATAACAGCTTGAATAAAAGCCAGATTACTGTCGCCTTGCCAAAAATCAGACGGCATCGCGATGGTTTGGGCGCCTGCGTTGGGTGACGTGCGTGAGGGAGGCGAGGATTTCATGTCAGGCATTGTAGGCAGAATCTACAACCTTGTCATGCAACAAACCGTTACGCCGCAGCAGAATTTTGCGTGATGGTTGTACAGCGCAAATCCACTTCCCAGAAGTTAAGCGATTGAATCGCCACGCGAGCCGGCGTGCCGGGTACCGCTGCGGGCAGGTCGGCGACTTTGGCCACCAGTGGCAGCGTATCAAAGCGCACCAGATTATCGCGCAGCACGCTGACCTCGGCTTCACGAATATTTTCTTGCTCGAGATAACGCAAACACCAATAGCGTTCCATCGTGCGCTGAAATTCGGCGTAGGCGTCGTAAGTGATATCGAATTGGCGCATGGCGCTGATCAATCGTTCATCGCGTTGTGCGTACACTGGATCTTCGTTATTCAGCAGCGCGAGTAATTGGCGTTGATTAATCAAATCCACATAGCGACGCAGCGGCGAGCTGGCCCAGGTGTATTGCGCCACGCCGAGCCCTTGATGCGGCGCGGGTTGGTCGGTCATGCGTGTTTTGCCGCCCGATTGCGCGCGGTAAATCGCGGCGAACTGATTATCGGCGAGCAATTTGCCCCATGAGCTATTCACAAAAATCATCAGCTCGGATACCAGCTTATCCACCGGGCTGCCGCGACGGCGCGGCGTGATGTTGACGCGTTCGTCGATGATGTCGAAGTTGTAATCGACGCGATCTCCGCCGTTATTCGATTTGCCGCGTAGCGCCTCTAGCGCGAGGGCGAATTTGTGCAGGTGGACAATTTCCGTCTTGAAAATAAATTCACCCAGGCCTTGTGCCAGCGTGTCTTCATTGAACGCCGACTCCAGTGCATCGATGCGCACATTCGCCGCGATGGGTACGCGCTCTACGCGGCTAAAACTGGCCATCACCTGATAATCGATTGCGTTTACATCAACATACATCGACAGCACCGGATGCTCGCGGTCTTCGTGCAATGAATATTGATCAATCGCACTCTCCGGCAACATGGTGATTTTGTCATCGGGAAAATACACCGTGGATAAGCGTTCCAGCGCGATGGCGTCGAGCGGCGAATCAAGCGTAATGCCTAACGCAGGCGCGGCGATGTGAATGCCGATGCGCAAATTGCCATCAGGCAAAGTGGTGAGCGAAAACGCATCATCGATTTCCGTCGTACTCGCGTCGTCGATGCTGAAGGCGCGCACATCGGCCAGCGGTAAATCTTGCGCAAACGCGGGCGCAGTTAATGCAGGCAGTGCAACACCTTTGGGAAAATACTCAAACAAAAATTTATTGAAATGAAAATCATGATGCGAACGCAAGCCGCCGCATAGTGTGAGTAATTGCGCCGCGCTCATGTGCGTCTGCGCGCACGCCGCTTCGAGCGCTTTGACCTCAAGCGTATTGCGATCTGGCTTGTACAATAACTCATTGATTATATTAATAAATTTTGGGGGTAAATGATGCGTACAAAGCTGCTCGACATAACGCGACTGTTGCTCGGCCTGCAAACGTTTTTTCTCCACGCTGGCCAGCGCCGACTTGAGCGATTCTTCTGGCGCGGCCTTGTAGCGGCCTTTGCCTTTTTTATAAAAGTACATCGGCGCAGCATGCACGCGCGTCGCCACCGCAGCCGATTCGACTGCGCTCGGTGTGTGACCGTAATAATCCTTGGCTAATTCTTCAAAGCCGAAATCGCTTTCGCCACAGCATTGCCACAAAAAATTGGTGTCGATGTCATCGGCCAGCTTTTGCGTCTGCGCGGCGAATTCAGTCAAACCCGGCGCGTTAAAACTCAACAACACATTGCCGGCTTTTATTTTGGCGCGCTTGCCATGTTGCGTATCGACTTGCAGCGTCGCCGTATTGTCGGCCACCACCGTGCCGAGCTTGAACGCGCCGTCTTCTTCATAAAAAACAAACATGGGGAATTATTTCGAAAGCGAGAAAGACAAGATTGTATCAAGATACGAGGAGAAATTCCGAAAACCATGGTCGCCACCGTCGATCACGACCTGCACCGCGCCTTCCATCTTGTTTACCGCGTCACGGTAATCCAATACTTCATCGCCAGTCTGGGTTAACAATAAATAACGCTCAGGGTGCGTAATCTCGCGCCTATTCAGATCGCGTAACTGACGGATATGCTCTTGCGTGAACGCATAGGTTTCCTGCGTATAAATATTTTTCTGCAGGCCGATATACGACTCTAAAGACGCCGAAGGTTTAACGGCAGGATTGACCAACACCGCCTTAAGGTTATATTTCTCCGCCAAATAAATCGCATAAAACCCGCCGAGTGAGCTGCCGATCAGCGTGATATTTTCGCCTTCATGTTCGCGGATCACTTTCTCCGTCTGCGCTATCGCCTGTTTTGGCCAGTGTGGCAAAGCGGGGCAAAAAAATTGATTCGCTTCGCCACGCGCGACCATGTAGTCGCGCAACATGAGCGCCTTGTGCGAGGCGGGAGAGCTGTTAAAACCGTGGAGGTAAATGAGCATGTATTTATGCGCGAGATTTTTGGAGAAGGAAAAATTGGAATGGAGTCAGAGCGACTGTATTTATCCATCGTCCCCTCCCCTTCAAGGGGGAGGGATTGGGTGGGGATGGGTCAAGTAGGGCGGGTTCCACCCGCCGAAAAAACAGGTTGTTCACTTCGTGTTTTGTTTTTCTGGCGGGTGGGAGCCG
>JAYVJD010000331.1:0-2622 GCA_043769625.1 Pseudomonadota bacterium
CTTTTTACTTGGCTGGGATGCCATGCGTGCCACGCTCACCAAATGCGCGAAGCCGATGCGCGTTGCCCTGGTAGGCGGTGGCGCAGGCAGCGTCGAACTCACGCTGGCGATGCAATACGCGTTGCGCGTGGAGAATCGCCACGTACTCAAGTTCGAAGTTGTTTGCGCTACACCGGATATCTTGATGACCCACAACGCCTACGTGCGCCGCAAATTTCAGCGCATCCTCGCGCAACGCGGCGTCGGCGTTCGCGCCAACAGCCGCGTCGTAGCGCTAGAGGATCGTCAGCTTATTTTTCAACGCGGCGACAAAATGGCCTATGACTTTATTGTTTGGGTCACTGGTGCCCAGCCCGCGCAATGGCCGCGTAGCGCCGGACTCGCCACCGATGCGAGTGGATTTATTCAAATCACTTCGGCCATGCAATCGGTTTCACATCCCGACGTATTCGCCGCAGGCGATTGCGCCAGTTACCCCGAATATCCGAGACCCAAATCCGGCGTCTACGCCGTCCGCCAAGGCCCGCCACTCGCGCGCAACTTGCGTCACGCGCTAGGTGACGAAGCATTGGAAACCTACACCCCGCAGCAACGCGCCCTCGCCCTCATCAGCAGCGGCGATCCCTACGCCGTCGCGTCGTGGGGCGAATTCGGCTTCGCCGGCAAATGGGTGTGGCGCTGGAAAGATAAAATCGACCGGCGTTTTGTAGAACGTTTTAGTCGCTAAGCCACGAGGCGCGCCCTGTTTGCCTATTGGCATGGCATGCCCTGCGAGGCAGTATCCATGCGGCTCCTGGCATCGGCAATCGCCGTTCGAGTAAGGCAGTGTCCTAGTGGGTCATTGCGAGGAACAACGTGACGCGGCAATCTCGATTTTCCGGTCGCGAACTACGAGATTGCTTCGTCGCAAAAACCGCTCCTCGCAATGACAAAGTATGAGTTTCTAATGCAATGTAGGAAACGTTAATCGCTTGATCGCCAATCGTCCTAGATGCTAGTCTACGTTGTCGTCAGCGAGGAAACTCAAACCCATGGCTGGGCCCGCGAATTCGAAATATTTCGGCATTCAACCTTACATCGATCAGTCGGTCGCGCGCATTGAGCGTTATTTTGGCGATGCGAAGGAGAACGACGCGCTGGTGATTGGCGTGTTCGGCGAATGGGGTGCGGGCAAATCGACCTTGCTCTCCGCCGTCGCCGAGCGTTTCCCGAATAAGCCCGTCGCGCAACAAGGCATGGTAGATTTACGTGGGGCCTACCCCACGCAAACGATTACCGTCGAATTCAATCCCTGGCGCTTCGAGCGCGAGCAGCACTTGCTCGTGCCTTTGCTCAAGACCGCGAGCAAAGTTTTGAATGAATATGTCGCCGCGCGACTTAATGACGTTGAGCAAGGATTAGACCCTGCTCAAAAATCCTGGCAGTTTTGGAAGAAGAAGACGGATGATCGACCGATTCATTGGCTAGCAAATCGCGCAGTGACATTGGCGAATTGTGCCATTGCACTAACTAAAATGATCAAGCTCAAAGTAGCCATTGCTGGTTTGGGCGAAGTTGAGCTAGATCCCGCTGACGGTCTGAAAGCCGCGCAAGAGCAAGTCGATCGCGGCAATAAGGGGCTCGAAAAACTCAAGGAAAAATCGACTGCGGAATTTGAGTCCCTCTACTACGATCTCCATAACGAATTACGCAAAGTCACGCGCGGCAATCTCGAGGACGATCAAAAACTAAATTTTCTTTTTCTCGTCGACGACATCGATCGCTGTCTACCGGACAAAGCCGTCGAAATGCTCGAAGCCATCAAACTTTTTCTCGACATTCCCGGCTGCGCGTTCGTGTTGGCCCTCGACGACGAAGTGGTCGAACGCGGCATTGCGCATCGTTATCGCGACTATCTTGACTTGACTGATCGGGCAGCGGAAAGCATCGCCTATTCGCTCAAGCCCGAGCGCTATGAGGAATATCGCAACCGCTATTCCAGCGCGCGACTTGCGCCGATTACCGGCCACGAATATCTGGAAAAAATTGTGCAACTGCCGTTTCGTTTACCGCGCTGGGATAAAGTCGAAATGCGCGATTTTTTGCGCGAAACGTTTCCCGAAATGTTTCCCAAACCAGCGCTGGCAACCACGCCAGAAGCCGCGCCAGATAAGGCTCCCAGGCCATCGTCCCAGGCGAGTACCAAGCCCGATTGGCTGTTGGAATTATTCGTTCAAGCCGTGCCGCCGGTGCCACGCAAAATTGTTCGTGCCGTTGAGCTGTTGAAATTCATGCGCGAAATCGCCGCCGCGCGCGTGACATCGCGAGCCCTGGACGCGTATACCTTGGCGCAAATCGTATTGCTGCAATTATTCGCGCCGCAAACGTTTCGTTTTCTGCGGCGCGAGCGGCGCGAAGCGTGGTTAACGCTCGGCCGGCGCATCGACGAATTGCGCAAAGCGCCGGCGGTCGCCACCGGCAAGGCGAATCCAAGTTTCGCCGCGCCGTCGTTCTTTAATTGGTGGCAAGATCGCTGCACTGAAGAAAAGGCCAAGACTTCGTCGCCCTATATCGAGCGCGTCGAAGAACCTTTCATCACCGAGCTGCGCCATTCGATCAACGACCGCAGCGGTTTCGATCCGC